>CAZOHR010000416.1:0-3166 GCA_964579045.1 uncultured Bacteroidales bacterium
CTTCGGAACTCGGTCCAATTCTTTTTGAAGGTACTCAACAAGTTTTCCTAAATAATGATCATAGTTTCGAATCGTCAATTTCGATACATTCCTTTCTACCTCCAAATATTCCAAAAACTGGCGGACCAACGAGGTTAATTCGTAATTCATATCTAATGTTAACACCTTTCCTTTCATTTCATTTGTTTACGAGGCTCTAGTGAAGTCATAGTTATTTTTACCGTATTTTTAGGCATTATTTATAACAGGGGAGTGAAATTAGGCTTTGAGCCTAGTCCAAAGGCATCAGTCGGCTAGGGCTTAGGTAGGGTAAACCGATCAATATTTAAATGGTTAAATGTCCAAATGGTGAAATAAAAAATTAATTCGTAATTTGTAATTCGTAATTATTAATTGTGTTAGCCGCTCCCCCATACTCGTTTCAAACTATATGTCGCAAAAGATACATTGTGCGACATAGTACTTTGGGCACTGATACCACTAGGGTAGTAGTTAGTTACTATTCCCACTTAGATCACATATAGATCTGTCTTTTAGATTTTAGACTTTAGAATTTAGTGTTTAGTTCTTATGTTCTCTCCCCTCAAAAGTGATCTATTTAGAGGTTTTATAGTTATCCACACAGACTATATCATTGTGTATCATCTTATTCGTGAAAATTATAGGCCATATCGTGAAAACATTATTAATATTATAGGTCCAAATATTATAGGCTACCACTCCTCTACCCTGTCTGCTACCTACATTCGTACTTGAAGTGCACCAAGCTTGTTAATTTGTAATTGTAACACCTCGTTGGGAGTTCTAAATTTTAAACATTTTCTGGGAGTATTATTCATTTGATTTTCAACTCTTTTTAGATAACTATTGGTTAAATTCTCCAGTGTTTTTCCCTTTGGTAAAAATCTTCTCACTCGACCATTGGTGTTTTCTACAGCACCTTTTTCCCATGAATGGTAAGGGTTACAAAAGTAGACTTTAGTTTTTAGAGTATCCGTGATTTCTTGGTAGCCATGATTTTCGGGTCCTCGATCAGTGGTGATTGATTTTATTAATTCAATCGGTAGTTGCTTTAGTCGACCAATGACGGCCTCAGTTTTAACTGCTGATCCATGGCCTGATAATTTTGAAAGAATGGTGTATCTAGTTTTCCTTTCCATGGTAGTCGATACACAAATGGAATCACTTTTCTTACCATCCATGTTGTCGGTTTCCCAATGACCAGCCTTCTTTCGATTATTGACAGACTTCGGTCTTTGGCCTATTTGTAGGACATTTCCAAACTTTTGGTTGGTAACTTTTCGACCATTCTTCTTCATTCTTTTTCGTCGATGTAAAGTTAAGTATTGAAACAAATGTTCTCCTCGAGTCTTTTTATTGTCATAAATGTATCGATAAATAGTATCGTCATCAATCTTAAATCCAGGCATGTCGAGTGGTAATCTGCCAGCGATGGCTTCAGGCGACCATTTCTTTCTCAATTTCTTTCGAACATAAAGATAAACTTCATGACATTTTAATGGTGCTTTGGTTCTTTGTTTTAAAGCTACTTTTTCTGCTTTTTGTTGAGCTAAACACGGCCGATATTTTTTGTAATATCTACTGTTCTTTTTGTACTCTCGAGAAAGGCTAGAGTGATCCCGGAACATAATTTCACCGATATCACCAAACGACAATCCTTTTTGTCGGAGAGCTGATAACTGCTCTCGTTCACCTAAATTTAGGTGTTCATATTTTTTCATAAGTACCTCCAAATTCGATTATTGTATCGAATTTTGGTGCACTTCGTTTACGAACCTATCCTGGTTAATCTTTCCGACTGTGATAAATTTTGCCGAATTAATTCGGCATTTATTCCTTCAAGGTTGGCTAATACTACCAGTTGAGTAACATTACAATAATCGCGAATGTTACCTTCTTTACTTTTATTTTCATCACGCCAATCTTTGGCAGTTTTACCAAATAGAGCCATGTTGAGAACATCGGCTTCAGAAGCATAAACAATATTTGATTGATTTTTGCTTAAAGATTTTGGAATTAAATTTTCTTTGATAGCATCGGTGTGAATTTTATAATTAATTTTGGTTAATTGGCGTTTGACATCCCAGCCGAGAGCCAACCTATCATTTTCTTCAGTCTTTAGCCGTTGAAATTCCTTGATTAAGTAAAGTTTAAATTCGGGACTAAGCCATGATCCAAATTCAAAGGCGATATCTTTGTGTGCGTAGGTGCCACCATATCTTCCGGCTGATGATCTTATTCCAATTGCATTAGTTTTTTCAATAAATTTTGAGGAGGATAAAATATATCCATTTGATCCAGCTTCGTTTCTAATGTTATTGAATTCCATAACATTAAAGTTTGGATTATGCATTTTTTCCCATGCCCCAATAAATTGGACGGTGTATTTGGTTGATAACCAATTGGCAATGACGATACCAGTCAATTCGCGATTTTTAAACTTAGCCATATCCGTTAGTGAAATAAAATCATTGTCATTTTGATTAATTATCAAACTAATTTGATTACCAGCAATTACAATATTTTTCTTCTTCATACTTTAAAATTATTTTAACACAAGACAAATTAAATTAGCTAAATATCAGTTAGTTAGGCAAAGTTGGTGATTTTGGTGGTCTGCTGGCAAATTTTTGTACTCGGTGGCAGTGACAGTAACCGTAGTTGTATTGGCTATTAAAAAATTCCTGAAATTTAAGATGGTGATTTATTACTAATCGAAATTGTGGGCTTTTAGTCGGTAGTTACAAAATTCACAATCGTCATCTGGTTAGGGAACGGTATCCTCATTTAAACAATTCCAAATATCTTTGACCGTACTATCAACCCAATCAGGATTGCCTGTTATTCCAACTTCCACTGGACTGATTTGCTAACTACCGGTTCGTCCCAAGAAGATATTTTAATATTGGCCACCTGAGTTGTTTTGTTAAATTGACATTCAACAGTAATGCCTTTGGATGGGTCGAGGCCTGATTCGGGGACAAAATCTTTGACCACATTTAAGCTTTTCATATCAGATACTTTGGCATAATAAATTCCCGACATTTCATTTGAAGCACAGGATAAAAGTTGAGAATCATTCGAATTAAAATCTATAGTCCAAGCTCCGTCAAGGTCAAGGGTAAGATATTTCATGGTTCGAGTA
>CAZOHR010000417.1:0-3152 GCA_964579045.1 uncultured Bacteroidales bacterium
TATGGGATTTTTTATTTAGAAACTAGTAGGTTTTGTGACTAGTCGATGAAAAAATTCTTTGCATAGCAATAGTTATGGAAATAATTTTTGAAGATGAGTAGGCGCAAAAGATACGGTTTATATTACAAAATTCCATAAAGGTTGAGTATTAAATTGATTCCAAAATATGTTGCAGTCTTTCAAGCGAAATCTGCTGCTTATCTTTTTTCATAAATCAATTTCAAATCAGGTTTTACATTCTTTAAGACTTCAGGTTTAAACGAATCCAAAAAACCAATATCTATATCTTTTCCAGTCGAATTGTCTAATTTGTATTTTAATTCTGACAAGTCAAAATAACTGAACAAACCTGATGTTTTTATGGCAATGTCTATATCGCTATTAGGATTATCATCTTTTCTTGCAAACGAGCCATAAATCCAGGCCCTATCTATTTCAGGGAAAGTTTTTAAAACAATTTTAATGTTATTTATTATATTTTTCCTGTCTAATTTTAAATGCTTTTTATAAACTACATGTTGCTCTGCTAGTTTTATTGCTCTTAAAGCAATATCATCATCTCCAGTTTGGTAAACAATTTTTTCGGACAACCACTGAACCATTAATTCATCATCTTTTACATTAAAAAATGTCGACAATTTAACTACATTTTCTTTGGTAGCATTTCTTTGTCCTCTTTCTATTTTGGAAAGGATTGCCTGATCAAGATCCAGAAATTCAGCAACTTTTCGCAAAGGCAACTTTTTTTCTTCTCGTAGGCTTCTTATTTTTTGACCGAAAACACTCATTTTGACATATTGGATTTTGACATTGAATGTCAAAAATACAATATTTTTATTTTGAGAGCAAATTTATTTGTAATTATTTAGGTATTATGCCAAAACTAGAATTCAGTTTTTCTAATAGTTGTTTTTGTTCCTCTGAGGCGGAGGTAATCTGTAATCCGTAATCCGTAATCAGTGGGTTTTGCATAGTCGCTTACGCTAATTGAAATTCCACTTTTGTTAAAAATAGCAGAATTTCAAGTTTACTACAATCCACACCGACTACAAATTTTACCGATTACCGATTACATCCGCCGCGGCAGAAAATAATTATACCGGAGACCTAAAAAGTCAGATTTATTTTATCCACTCACAATCTGTCCCGATGCATGATTTAATTCAGATCCGAACATGCTGTGCGGAATTGAATACACCAAAAGCAGAACTATTACAGCTACGAGAGCCAACCAAGGTCTATCCTTTTTTAAATTTGCAAAGAATGCAACAGTAAAGAAAATCAAACTGATAAGTGTTTTGTTGTCGGTAAGATCAAGACCAAAAGGAAATCCTGTCCAAAATGCTCCAAATGCGTATTTCTGAATTATCGGACCTAAGATTGCTCCTCCTGCAACTAAGAAATAGAAAGTAAGTTTTAGATATTTCTTAAATCTTTTATCTTTAAATATTACGAGAATACCTGTTAAGTTTGCAAAAAGCATTGCCAGAAACATGCATAGAATATGAGGAATCATAAACCATGCAGGAACATCTCCTTTAAATCTGATTTTTACAGTTTCGTCTTTTGCAATAACAAAGTCTTTTTCACCATCATTAAGAACCAAATAGTATTCTAATTTCCCAGCAGCAGGTTGTTCGGGTAACTTTGCCTTAATGATGCTACCATCACGTTCAAAATCAACTTCAATCCATTCGTTATCTGTTGGAAATGGTCTGTATATAAGTTTTCCTGTAAGTTTTTCGGGCGCATCTTTTAATTCAATAAAACATTCCTTACCTATGGTTTGACTACGTTTTAATTTAAAATTGTATTCCCCCTGAGATGTTTCAATGCTGTATTTCTTAGGATAAGTCGGACCAGTGGAACGCTGAAATATCGCGGCAGTAATTGTAATTAAAATAGCGATTCCCCATACGATAATATTTCTTTTCATAAAATCTTATAATTGAATAATTAAAACAATAAATTCTCCATTTCGTTCAATATCAACGTTTACTTGCTCACCAGGATTTAACTGTCCCAAGCGATACATATATTCCTGAATATCTCGTACAGGATTTCCGTTAATGGATTTGATAATATCTCCGTTTTGCATTCCGCTGAGATATGCTGGTTTTCCGGGAGTAACAATTTCTGCCCGCAAACCAACAATGTCCGTCGCAGCAAAGTCTGGCATTATTCCAAAACTGACTTTACGCTCTCCTCCATGTCTGCTATCTGATGAGGCTTTGGGGCCAGCTTCCTGATAAGTTAGCTCTTGATCCATTTCGTCCAGTGTAAGAATGAGTTTATAAACATAGTCAGTAATGCTTGCGAGTCCTTCATAATTTATTTTTTCGGGATTGTCTTCGGGCGTGTGATAATCGCTGTGAGCACCTGTAGAGATATGAAACACTGGAATATCTTTTGCATAAAATGGTGCATGGTCAGATGGTCCAGAGCCTTCGGGACTAAGTGCCAATTTAAACCCAAAGTCATTATTGATTAAATTCAACAAACTATCAGCTTCTTTTGATGTTCCAACACCGCCAATTTGTAAGGATTTATCTGCTTTTAATCTGCCAACCATATCCAGATTTATCATTGCTTTTATATTTTCAACAGGAATAATATTTCCGTCAATAAAAGCTTTTGAGCCTAATAATCCTCGTTCTTCTGCACCAAACGCGACAAAGTAATATGATCTGTTTAGCGAGGAAGATTTTTCATTTAGTAATCGCATAAGTTCAAGTATAACAGCAACTCCAGATGCGTTATCGTCCGCCCCATAATGAACGGCGGTTGTGTCTGGTCGCCTGCTGTTGCTGCCTTCGCCACCAATACCTAGGTGGTCATAATGCGCTCCGATTATAATAATGTCTTTATTTAACTCGGGATCAGAACCATGTATTTCTGAATAAACATTTTTAGTTTTAGCTTCAATTTTAAAAATTTCTGTGGATGCTGAAAGTATTGTATTTAGGTTTGATAATTCCGATTTAGGCAAGCTATCCATCGAAAACCCGGTTTTCTGCAAAAGTTTGTCAGCAGTTACACGGCTAATATTTATTACTGGAATTGGCAGATTTCCCTGATTTAATTTTAGTTCGACAAGAATATCATCAGGATAATCGTTTTTAGCAGAAACAAAAACGACACCTCCAGCTCCT
>CAZOHR010000418.1:0-3150 GCA_964579045.1 uncultured Bacteroidales bacterium
GCTTTGTGAGCTTGGTGTTAAGATATAGAAACAAGAAAGTTGCAATCGGGAAAATGAAAAATAGCCATAGTTTTGAGTAATCAGAGTTTTGTCCCGAGTTTATTAAAATAAGTGCGAGTGCTACTCCAATTGAATTTAATATAAAAAGAACTACGGCAACCCATCTGTTGGAAAGCCCAAGGTAAAATAGATGATGAGTTGTATGATCACGACCACCAACAAAAGGAGATTGTTTTCTAAGTAGCCTGTTTATCGTTACAGTTGTGGTATCTGTAAGTGGAACAATATATGCCAATGCTACTATAAGAGCTTGTCTGGTATTAAAACCATACTGAAACTCTTCAATTGGGACAGCATTCCAGAAAAAAGAAATTCCCACCCAAGCCAGAATTGCACCAATAAATTGAGATCCATTATCTCCCATATACATTTTAGAAGGGCTCCAGTTATAAAGCAAGAAGCTAAGTAATGCTGCCGATGTAGATAATAAAACTACTAGCCCAAAAGCCGAAATCCCAGTGCTGTTAAATATGGCATATAGCGATGCTCCGCCAATAATTGATAATGAGGTTATGCTCGTAACAGCATCCATATTATCAAGCATGTTTATAGAATTCATAATTCCAACTACCCATAAAACTGTGATAGTATAATTTATCCATTCTACAGGTGAGATGTGAATGTAAATCCCATTGAAGATAAAAATAAAAGCAGCCAGAAACTGTATTATAAACTTAAATGATGGTGGTGTGCTGATAATATCATCAGCCAATCCCATAATGAATGACAAGGTGACAATTATAAACAAACTCAAATATTCCTTTGTGTAGTAAATATCATCTTTGAATATAAATAATGAAACAATCATCACAGCCAGAAATACTGCATAAAATCCCACTCCACCAAATATAGGTTTGGACTGTGTACTAAACCTTATCGCAGAATTATTTGCTTTTTTTACTAAAAACTTAATAGGCCTTTTAATAAAGAAGTTGTTGAGAAACGTTCCCAAAACAAATGCTGCAAAAAAAATTATAAGAAGAAGAATATTCATTTTTTAATTTTTTTAATTTTGTCAATCAGTTTGCGGAAAAAGTTACGATTGTCTTCTACTTCTTCCCCATAATAAGAATTGTGTATTTTTGTTAGATATCCATATCCGTATCCATATGAGGTGTAACCATACTGGTATCCGTATCCACTCTTGTAACCATAACCATATCTTCCCGAGCTTCTTTCGATGCCGTTTAGTACGATTGTCATGTTATCGAGTTTACTGCCTTCGGCAAATGAATTTACATTCTCTATAAATGATTTCGGGCTGATACCAGCTCGCATAACATAAACTGGATTGTTGGCTAAACGATAAGTAACCAAAGCGTCGGTAACGATTCCAATTGGAGGGGTATCTATTATGATTATGTCGTAACTCTTTTTAGCCTCATTAATAAAATCTATGAGATTGTTTCCAAGGATTATCTCTGCAGGGTTTGGAGGTAACGGACCTGAAGTGATAAAATCAAGATTCTCAATATCACTATGATGAAGACATTCTTCGTATTTGTGTTTTTTTATCAGGATTGTACTAACTCCCTTTAAATTATCAACATTGAAGCATTTGTCTAATCTTGGTTTACGCAAATCGAAGTCCATCATTAATACTTTCTTATCAGACATTGCATAAATTGTCGCAATATTTAAACCTACAAAAGTCTTTCCTTCGCCAGCAATTGTGGATGAGATTGTAATAACCCTACACTTTTCTTCAATAGGATAAAACTCAAGATTTGTTCTAATATTTCGGAAGGCCTCTGCCATCATCGACTTTGGTCTATCATGAACTACAGCCTGAGATACCGCCATGTCGATTTTTGCTGTTGGAACTCCGCCAATAACTGGTATCTTTGTGTATTCGGTAATATCTGTTGTTGCCAATATTTTATTGTAGAGTAGGTATTTTAGCAACACAAATAAAATTGAAAGTACAAATGCAATAATAACCGACATCAACATTACTTTGCTTAAAATCGGAAAATCGGGGGACGCTGGTGTTGATGCTTTCTCTAGTATTAGGTTGTCGCTAACATAGCCTGCCTGAGATATCATCGTCTCAGCTTTTGTTTTTATTAACTGCGAGTAAAATTCTTCATTTATCGAGTAAAGTCGCATCAACCTAGCATATTCAATCTCATCATAAGCAGAATCAACAAACACCTGATTTTCCATCTCGTTGATTTTCTTCTTATACTCTAGCTTTTCCGATTTTAAACGAATAATCGTAGAGTTGACAAAATCTATAATTGTGGCCTTTTTTGATTTAATCTGCTCGTCGATTGTTACAATCTTATGATTGTTCGAAGTAACGTCGAATAATAAAATCTCGCGTTTGCTCAATAGTTCCTGTAAAGAATTTATCATTCCTGAGAGGAAGGTTTCAGACTGTTGCCCTGCTAACATCGCCAGAATCTCGTATGTCTTTAGCTCTGGTTCTTTTTTTATTTTTTCAGCAACCTTCTCCAATGTCATAATCTCAAAATCAATATTCAATGACTTTGTTTCAAGTTCCGACATTTTTGATGTGTACAGTGACGACTTGTTGAAAAGAATGCTTTCGTTTGTGGCTTTTATGTTGTTTGCAGTACGAAAATCATGTAAGTTCTGTTCTGTGGAATTTAGTTCAGTAAATACATTTTCCATCTGTTGGTCGATGTACTTGACGATATTATTAGCGCTTTCCTTCTTCTTATTCTCATCAAATTCGATAAACTTTTCTGCAATTGCGTTTGTGATCTCAGACGATTTTCGCGCATTAAAGTCGTTGTAAGTAATAAGAATTGTTCCTGCTACTTCGTTTAAAATCTGAATATCTAGATTTTGACTAATCCTGTTCAGAATTGTTTTGGAGTTATTAATAGTGAAGAAATATTCAGAGTTATTGCTTGGATCAAGCTCTAATTCCATATCTTTTTTTGATGGGAAGTGAATGAAGATCTCCATTCCATATACCGACTGCCACTCTTCAGCACTAATCAAATATTCATATGATTGACCTCCTGTTTCGTAAGTTAAATGACATTTGTAATCAACAAATTCGCAAGATATCTTTTGGTCGAGGATAATAGTGTTATTAATGCGATATTTTACTTCGAA
>CAZOHR010000419.1:0-3146 GCA_964579045.1 uncultured Bacteroidales bacterium
ACCTTTTTTAAGTGTTGAAAGGTCAATTTCTGATTCTTTCTTTGTAAGCATACCTATAAACACAACAGTTCCGTTGACATCGGTAATTTCGAAGGATAAATCTTTTGTAAAATTATTTAAGCTAACAAAAAACTTACCATCTGATGGGTTTGGAAAAACAGAGAAGGATTCACTTTTCTCTGAGGATATACTTGCATTACCCTGAGTAACCGTTACCATAATGCTATCTGACTTAAAACAGCATGGTTGTCTGTCAGAATAAACACCTGTAGTGCCAACTGTGTCAGTTACGGTAACTTTTATTTTATGAGTACCGAGACCCAAATCTGAACCACTAACAGAATACGTAGGATTTGTTGAATTATCTTGCCACAAATAACTGTGATAATCATCGTTTTGATTTGCACTAATAATTATTTCATCATCGGTGGTAATAGACCTATCAGAACCTAAGTCCAAATTTAGTTCGTTGCAAAGAGTAAATATCACATCCCCTCCAAATTGCGGATTCCCAGGAGCCTGAGCTTCGAAAATTACACGAATCCATGCATTTGCATAAACATCAATTTTTCGAATCCCTACATCTCCTGTTGGATAACCTTCGACTATCATGCAGTACTTCTCGCCGCCATACATATAATCATCAGCATTCCCTGAGTTTGATTCCCAAGTCATTCCTCCTGGCATATTTACCATCTCGGTAAGTTGAATTTTGGTTATTTTAATGTCAAGAAAACCCCATGTTGTAGCTATTGAAGGTGCCATAATTGTAAGCACTGTATTATAGTATTCTCCCGGAAAAGCAACGGGCAAATCAACTGGATCTCTTACTCCAACACCTTCAGGATCAACAGTTGCAGGATTAGGAGTACAATCTGCGTATTGCGAATAAGAGATTGTGGGAGATAAGCAAATCATTATCATCACAAGTACAATCAAAAATAACTTTTTCATATTCACTTCTTTAGAAAATATTTAAATGCAAATTTAATATTGTTTTAATATGATTAGTCTCTTAAAACAAATAGTATAGTAACAGGATATTAACAATTCTTAAAAAAAGAACCGGATAATTACTTATCCGGCCAAAATGCTTTAAATTATAAAAATTAGTTGAGACTAGAATAATCCTGAGATATTTCCCTCATTATCAATGTCAATAAATTCTGATGACGGAATTTCTGGTAAACCTGGCATTCTCATAATTTCACCAGCAATCGGCACAACAAAACCTGCACCTGCGGCAATTTCAATTTCGCGAATATTAACAATAAAACCAGTAGGTCTATTTTTAAGATTTGGCTTGTCGGACAATGACTTTTGTGTTTTTGCGATACAAACAGGTAGCTTGTCCAGTCCCAGCTCTGCAATTACTTTGAGGTCTTTTCTTGCTTGCAGTGAATATTCAACAGATGCAGCTCCATATAGCTTTGTTGCAATAGTTTCAACCTTTTTTTCGATGCTCCATTCAAAATCATATAATGGTTGGAAGCAAGTGCGGCAAGCGTTTGCAGTGTCGACAACAATTTGTGCAAGTTCCAATGCTCCTTCGCCACCTTTGCCCCAAGCCTCGTTAAGCGCATATTTGATTCCTTTCCCCTTCAAATGTTCAGCAATTACAGCTATTTCTTCTTCGGTGTCGGTATTGAATTTGTTTATTGCAACAATAGGTTTAAAATTAAAATACTGCAGGTTCTCAATATGTTTGTCGAGATTTGCTAATCCTATTTTTACAGCTTCTGGATTTGAGAGTTCAAGATCTTTTAGAGATGAACCACCATGGTATTTAAGTGCTCTAATGGTTGCAACCAGCACTGCTGCATTGGGAGTTAGATTTCCATATTGTGATTTAATATCGAAGAATTTTTCAGCGCCTAATTCTGAAGCAAAACCTGCTTCGGTAACTACAAAATCACTTAATGACAATCCCATCTTGGTTGCAATAAGAGAGTTTGTTCCTTGTGCAATATTTGCAAATGGACCACCATGAATAATTGCAGGTGTATTTTCAAGAGTTTGAACTAGATTTGGCTTAATGGCCTCTTTAAGTAAAGCCGCCATCGCTCCATGTGCTTTAAGGTCGCGTGCATAAATCGCCTTTCTATCGTGAGTAAAACCAATAAATATATTCCCCAATTTCTTTTTAAGATCTTCTATGTCTTTTGCCAAACAGAGAATGGCCATAATTTCGGATGCTGCAGTAATATCAAAACCTGTTTCACGAGGAATTCCCTGAGTTTCGCCACCCAATCCAATAACGATATCGCGCAGAGCACGCTCATTCATATCCATTACTCTTTTCCATTTTATTGTTCTGGCGTCCAATCCCAAACTTCGTGTTTTACTTTGGAGATTGTTATCAATCAATGCAGCCAATAAGTTATGAGCTTTTTCTACAGCCGAGATGTCGCCTGTAAAATGCAGATTAATATCTTCCATTGGAATAACTTGGGCATGTCCACCACCAGCAGCACCGCCCTTTATTCCAAACACTGGACCCAAAGATGGCTCTCGCAGAACAACTGTAGTTTTATAACCAAGCTTATTCATTCCTTGCGCCAAACCAATTGAAGTTGTGGTTTTACCTTCACCAGCTGGAGTAGGTGTAATTGCTGTTACAAGTATAAGTTTGCTTTTATTTACTTTTTTCTCATCAATTAAAGAAAGCGGTAGTTTGGCTTTGTATTTTCCGTAGGTTTCCAGATCGTCCTTGTTAATACCTAATTTTTCTGCAATCTGCTCAATAGGAAGCATAGTGGCTGCACGCGCGATGTCGATGTCTTTATTCATAGTCTTTAATTTTCAAGATAAACACAAATTTATGAAATTTGTTTTATAAGCTTGGTTATATATCACAAATATCAGTGATTATTTGGTGTTATAAAGGTAAGAAATATATAACTCGATTTCAATATGCAGATTTTCAGACATTTAAATTATTGATTATTTACTCTACTTTTTCTATCATAAACTATTTTCATTTTTGTCATCGCCACAAAAACGAAACAAAAAAGGCTTGGAACCGGAGCTCACGAGCTTGCGAGTAAAAACGAAGCTCCCACCGCTCTCCGTCCAAGCATAAGAACTGTTAAGCCACCTGGTAAAATCAAAGCCCCAACACTCTCGGCCTTTTAATGCTTTAATTT
>CAZOHR010000420.1:0-3133 GCA_964579045.1 uncultured Bacteroidales bacterium
GTTATTATAACAATCCTGCGTCACACCACGATTTTAAGAATGCAAAATTATTAAAAAATATCATGCAACAAAAATGTTTTAAATATTTTGCTGTAGATTGAACATGAAATCTTGTGGGGAATGAAGATTGATTTCGTGAACAAATTATTACTATATTTGTTCGTCGATTTTAAAATGTTATAAAACCATAATCTTATGAAAAAAGGAATTCTGTTTTTACTTGGTGTGTTATTTATGTGTGTTTCAGTCCCTGCAATTGCTCAGCTACAAGAGCATATTGATGAGGGTAGAAAAGCTTATAACCAGAATGCCGATAAAGAGCAACATCAGATTGTAAAATCTTCCAAAGAAACCAGTGAATATATTGTTGGTGATACAAGATCTTTTTGGAGATATAATCTTAGTGTTATGCCACCGTCTTGGATCAATCAAGCAGCAACCTGCAGAGCTGTAGGAGATCATTCCTATGTTTTTGTTGCAGATGCAGATTGGGGAACTAAAATGACTCAGGAGGATGTAGATATAATCATTAATTATTTAGAGAATATTACTGCAGCCAATACAGAAATGGGAATTGTAGAGATGAATCAGACCTATTTTGGCGAGATTCCTGATGAACTAGATGCTGACCCAAAAGTAATCTTCTATTATTCATCACTTGGTTCTTATAATGGCTCGGTTTTCGATGGATATTTTTCTCCATTTAATCAAATGACTGAGACCGAAGCTCAAATGTCGGGAGAACACAGCAACGAATGCGAAATGTTGTACATGAGCTGTTATCCTGTTGATCCAACTAGTTTGGGCACATTATCTGTTTTGTCACACGAATTAGAGCATCTAATCCACTTCGGACATGATTCTAATGAAGAATCATGGCTTGATGAGGGTTGTGCTGAATTTGCAATGGTATTGTTCGGACAACCCGATCCGATTTCTAGTTTCAATACAAATTCTGATAATAATCTTACAGCATGGAATCAAGATTATTCTGATTATGTAAAAACGATGCTCTTTTTTACTTATTTGTCTGAACAAACATCTGGACCTTCGTTTATAACAAGCCTCGTCGCAAATACATTAAATGGCGTGACTAGCATTGATGCTGAGCTTTCGCTGATAATGTTTCCACTCGATTTTAAACAGATTTTTACAAACTGGACTCTGGCCAATTATATCGATGATGCATCAATTGAAAGTGGAACTTATAATTATGAAATTCTTGATTTACCAGCATTTACCCACAAACAATATTTTACTTCATATCCTGCAACTAAAACAACAACTCTAAAAGACTGTGCTGCACATTATTATCGTTTTAGTACCGATTTCACAGCTCTTGATTTATCTTTCCAGTTTCCACAAGCAGGTGAATGGGACTTAAACCTTATTACATTTGAAGATGATATTGTTAAGGAAATAATTCCAATTGTTGGAGATAATATTTTATTCAATTATCCTGAGACGTACATACTTTCCAAACTTGTTTTGGTTGTTACAAATAAAGAAATTGGTACCACCACAAAAACTTATACTTTAAACGGAAATAATATGACTGGGATTAATAACATTTCCCAAAATAATTCAGTTTCTGTTTATCCAAATCCTGCAACAGATTTTGTCACAGTTAGCTTGAGTAATAATGATTATACTGATGTTAATGTGAAAGTTTTTAATGTGTTTGGACAAGAGGTGCAAAATTATTCGACTGTTATAAGCACAATGGAAAACCAGAGTTTTGAGTTAAATACAAGTGGTTATAATCGCGGAATGTATTATTTGCAAGTTAATTATAATGGTGGTTTTATTGTGAAGAAATTGTTGGTGGAATAGTTTTTATGTCACAAATTTTGTGAATCAGTTTTCCTATATCCCCGATTTATTATCACACTTATCACCGAATCACCAGTAATATTTACTGTTGTTCTCAACATGTCGAGAGGTCTATCTATTGCAAAAATTAGTGCAAGGCCTTCGGCAGGGATGTTTACAGAAGCCAGAACTATTAAAAGCATTATCATTCCAGCACCTGGTACTGCAGCTGAACCAATTGAGGCAATTGTTGCTGTTATTACAATTGTAATGATATCCATAAGGCTCAGATCAATTGCAAAAACTTGTGCGATGAAAACTGCTGCCACTGCTTGATAAAGACTTGTGCCGTCCATATTTACAGTCGCTCCAATTGGCAAAACGAAACTGCTTACATCTGGGTCAACATCAAGATTTTCTTCTACACATTTTTTGGTTACCGGCAGTGTTGCAGCACTTGAACTAGTGCTAAATGCCATTAATTGTGCAGGTAAAATTCCAACCATGAACTTTTTTATTTTCATCTTGCCTAAAACTCGCACAAGTGCAGGATAAAAAATTAGTAATAATATAAACAGACCTGTTACGACAGTTAGTCCATACATTCCGAGAGCCTTAAACAATGAAATAGAACCAGCAGGATCATCGCCAGCTATATCAGTAATTACTGAAGCCATAAGTGCGAAGACTCCAATTGGTGCATACATCATTATTATCTCGATGATTTTAAGAACGATGTCGTTTGCTGAATCTATGAAACGTCGGAATGCTTTGGTTTGTTTTCGTGGAAGAAGCAAAATCGCTAGTCCAACTAGTAACGAAAAGAAAATAATCTGTAACATCATCGAATTTTGTGATGAGGCAAAAACGATATTATCGGGAACAACATCAATAAGAAATTGCAAAGGCCCATTATCCTTGATTATTTCTGCTTCTGCCTGTCGTGATTCTACATTTGCAGAGTATTTTTCAAATAATGATTGTTGTTGTTCCTTTGGGAAGAAGCTACCTGGATTAAAAAGATATGCCAAGCCAATACCAAGACAAACAGCAATAACTGTTGTCGCTAAATAGTAAGAGACAGTTTTTAACCCTATTTTTGAAAGGCCTGCAGTGCTTCTTAAGTCAGCCACTCCTTTGATGAGGCTGACTAAAATCAACGGAATCGCAATAAGTTTGAGTAATCTAACAAATATTTCGCCGAAAGGAGCAATCCAATCGGAACTGAATTTTGCCCAGCCAAACTTAACTGCAAATAAGCCAAAGGCAATACCTAAAGCCATTCCACCAAGGATTTTTACTGAAAGTGGTATTTTTTTTA
>CAZOHR010000421.1:0-3132 GCA_964579045.1 uncultured Bacteroidales bacterium
GTCTTAAGAAAAACCCAACAGGCAAGAAACACATTGTTGATTCATGGAATCCTGGAGACACTCCAAAAATGTCGTTACCACCATGTCACGTTCTATATCAGGTTACTGCAAACGAAGAAAATGAATTAGAATTACAGCTATACCAGAGAAGTTGCGATCAATTTCTAGGTGTTCCTTTTAATATAGCTTCATACGCTGCTCTTACCCAAGTAATTGCTCAAGAAGCAGGAATGGTTCCAAAAACATTTATTCATACTTTTGGAGATTCACATTTTTATGCTGGCATTGGAAAGAGAACACAATGGCACAAAGAGAATTTTAAAGAGCTACAGAAAAGAGTAAGAAATGTGTCTGCAAGAGAAGAGTATTTGGAGATTGCCGAGTGGATTAATAAGAACGCAAATAGCGATGGTAACGAAGAAAAATATGATCATGTAACAGCAATTCTTGAACAGATGTCGAGAGCACCAAAACCTTTACCTAAGCTACATATCTCGAAGAAACCATTTGACCAACTCACAATTGATGATTTTGTTGTAGAAGATTACAATCCAGATGCAGCAATCAGAAGAAATATGTGTGTTTAGGAAATAGGCTATGGGATTTGAATAATCTCCATTATAATACACACTGCAGCATCTTTTTGTTTACTTCAGCTCTAACATCATTAAATACATCATAATTGACGTCAATGCTATGAAAAAAACATTATTGTTTCTCTGTTTGTGTATATACTTCTCAGCAAATGCTCAGATACCAATTAATGGATTAAATGCACATTATAAGTTTGACGCGAGTTTACAGGATTTTTCGATTAATGGAAACGACATCACAGCTGGATCAGGAACATTCGTAAACGATAGATTTGGTAACATAAATGCGGCTCTTTATTTGAATGGAATTTCTGATTCATTAACACTACCAATTTCTGAATTCTCGCCAATAACTGGTGATTTTACTATTAGCTTTTGGTATAAGACAAATTGTCCAGAGATTATGAACTGTTTTTCATCAAAACAAAGTCCTACTGATACAATTAATAATTTCGAGGTACAACTTAACAGTCACAATGCTTATTATCTTGAATATTTAAAACAATCATTTTACCAATCATTTGTTTATTGGAATGGCAGTGGCCAAAATTCGAATGCTATCGCAGAAGGTTCTCCAGGACAATTTAGCAAAGGAGAATGGTGTCATTTTGTCATTACTAGAGAAGCAGACACTATGAGAATTTTCCGCAACCACATTCAATACACCTTAAGTGACGACAATTATTATGGAGGGACTCTTGGAGATGCAGTAGATTTAATTTTTAGCGCATCGCCCTATCGTTTTAAAGGTTCAATTGATGATATGCGTTTATATAACCGCTGTCTTAATCAAAGTGAGATAGACTTGTTATGGTTTGAGAATAAGCCTTTTTCTTTTACAACAGTCAAGTCCACAGATGCATATGTACAAGGTTCAAATGTATTGGTATTTTGGGAATATGATACAGCTCAAATTAGTGATTCTATTTTAGTAGAGTATAGGATAAATTCTGGAGAGTGGATTCCATCCGTTCATACTAATATGGCATATGAATGCTACACCTACATAAATATGACATATGCACCAGGAACAACTGTTGAGGTTCGTGTTTCAGATTTTAGTAATCCTCTACTAACTCAATCCACAGGAGCATTTATAGTAAGCGAATATGACTGGGAAGAAGTTTCGAGTGCTTTACCATTTAATGCAAAAGATGGATCAGGTTTAGTAAATTTTCAAAATAAAATGTGGCTTTTGGGTGGGTGGGATCCCCCTTATCATCCACCTTTAAATACTCACAGTGAAGTATGGAGTTCGTCGGATGGCGCAAACTGGACTCTTGAGACAACAGCCCCATGGCCAGCTCGACATTGTTCAGCATGGCTTACAAGCGACAATGCTATATGGGTAATTGGTGGAGATCCGCAGTCAAATTGCTTAACAGATGTCTGGAAAAGTACAGATGGAACGAACTGGACTCAAACTAACAGCGCAATTCCAGGATATGTTATCAGAAATAATCCAAACTATGCCTTTGCAGATGGCCAACTATTGATATTTGGCGGCGAACAATGCAGTGGAAGTTCTTTGAATGAAGTTTGGAGCAGTACTGATGGCATTACTTGGAATCAATTACCAGATGCACCTTGGTTGGGACGAGGAATGCAAATTAATTCATGTGTTGATGGCAGCGGACAGATTTGGATGTTAGGTGGTTCAAATGAAGGTACAAGAAGATCCTACAACGAGGTATGGAAAACTGCTGATGGTATCACGTGGACATTAGTAAATGAATCGGCTCCATGGGCAGGAAGATATTGGCATACTGTGGCCTGGTTTGATAATAAAATGTGGTTGATGGGTGGAATGGCTACCGGTGCAGAAGTTAATGATGTTTGGTATTCCGAGGACGGCATAATATGGCATGAATTTAAAAGTACTACAGGAAACGTACCTGCGAATACAAGACATGCGCAGTCAACAACCGTTTTTGACAATGCCCTATGGTATATGTGTGGGATTGCATCAAACAATGCTTGGAAAATTTACAATATTACTAACCCATTTGGTGTTGAATCGATATCACATAAGAAATCGGACATTACAATTTATCCAAATCCTGCATCAGCAAGTATTTTAGTCTCTTTCACTAGTTTATCAAGTGTTAAAAACAAAATCCAAATTTTTAATTTAATGGGACTATTAATTGAAGAAGTGGAAGTAGACACAAAAGGTACTCATCATTCATTAACAATTGATATTACAAATTTCTCTAGTGGAATATATTTTATCAAAATAAATAATAATCCAAATCAGGTTGCAAGATTTATTAAACTGTAAATGAGATGTAATTATTTAGGTATTATGACAAAACTAGAATCAATTTTTGTAATCGGTAAAATTGGTAGTCGGTAATCGGTGTGACAGACCACAGATTACATCCACTGCGGCGGAACAAATAACATAACCAGAGATCTAAATAGTTTTAAAAAATAAATCTTCTACAGAATGATTTCTAAAATCAGAATATCAATAATATTACTAAATTTGCTGCTTGCTTACAGAAATTGATTTCTAATTATTTTATTTAAATCTGAT
>CAZOHR010000422.1:0-3115 GCA_964579045.1 uncultured Bacteroidales bacterium
ATCACTGATGTTGAAAATTAAAAAAAATGGTAATTATTTAGGTATTATGTCAAAACTAGAATTCTTATTAGTTGGTAGTGGTAGTTGGAAGTTGGTAGTCCTTTAAATTATTAGAATTCCACTTTTGTTAAAAATAGCAGAATCTCAAATTTACTACAATCCACACCGACTACATCCGCCGCGGCGGAAAATAATTATACCAGAGACCAAATTAGTTACAAATACTTTATGATATATCGAGGCAACATATTAAAAATGCGGGCAGATCTTTCGGATACTGTCAAATATTTTCTGCAAACTGGGGATGTGGAAATAGAGATGAATAGGCTAATTGGTAAGAATATCAGAATCGACTACCTAAACAGAATAAACTGTATTAGTTGTGCAGCTCAAACAAAAACAAGTTTTCATCAGGGATACTGCTATTCATGTTTTACAACTTTACCGCAGTGCGATGCAGGAGTCCTTTTTCCAGAAAAAGACATGTCGCATCTTGGCATAAGTAGAGATATGGAATGGGCAAAAGAGAATTCCTTGATTGATCACTTTGTTTATCTAGCATATACTGGCGATATTAAAGTTGGTGTAACTAGGCATACACAGATTCCAACTAGATGGATTGACCAAGGAGCAATTGCAGCTATAAAATTCGCAAAAACACCTTATCGGCACCTTGCAGGAGTTATTGAGACTGAGCTAAAAAAATATGTAACGGATAAAACTAATTGGTCTAAGATGCTGAAGGCAAATGATATTCAATGCAATCTTATTGAAGAAAAAGTTAGATTATCAGCACTTTTGCCGCCTGAGTTAAAGAAATATTTAAGCCATGACAATTCAGTAACAAGAATAATTTTCCCTCATGAAAATATTCAGCAAGACTATAAAACAGTAAATCTTGATAAATCAAACAATATTACTGGAATCTTAAAAGGAATTAAAGGACAATACTTAATCTTTGAAGATGGTAGAGTTCTAAATATCCGTAAACATAATGGGTATTTTATTGAATTTGAAATTATTGAATAATGACAAATGAAAATCACTTAAAAGCATTGTTTCAAAAAGCTGCAATTTATTGTAGCAGATCAGAAAAGTGCCGCGAAGATGTTAAGACTTTTCTGAAGAAATACACAAACATTGTGTCTGAAATTGAAATTACCATCGAAGAGCTTGAAAAAGAGAACTTTCTTAATACAGAAAGATATGTTAAAGCTTTTGTAAATGATAAATATAAAATAAGTAAATGGGGCAAATTAAAGATTGAGTTTGCTCTAAGACAAAAAAATATTAGTACTGAGTTGATTAAGGAGCAGCTTAACTGCATTGATACATCAGACTATCTTGACAATCTTAGGTCTGTGATTAGGAATAAATCGGCTCAAATTAGGGAAAAAGATGCTAATAAAAGAAAAGCTTCAATTATACGTTTTGCTCTTAGCAGAGGGTTTGACTATGGAAGTATCTTAAAAATCCTTGAGTCTGAAAAAGAATAAAACGACTCGGAAAATTTGTTTAAATTTGTAGAAATAAAAATTATTATGCTCACAATAGAAAAAGTAAAAGAAGCAAGAAAGAGAACAGAAGCTTTGAGGAGGTTTCTTTGACATCGATTTACGACGTGACTTTATTGAATCTGAAATAAGAAAAACAGAGGAGCCTGGCTTTTGGAATAATCCTGAAAATGCTGAGACGATACTTAAGAAGGTAAGTCAGGAAAAAAAATGGGTTACAGACTATGATATTGTAAACTCAAAAATGGATGATCTCGAAGTGCTATTTGATTTTTACAAAAATGGTGATATCTCTGAAGAAGAAGTTGACAAGGAATATGACCTCTGTATTGAAGTAATCGAAAATCTTGAATTAAAAAATATGCTCGGGAATGAAGAAGACTCTCTCGATGCAGTAATTACGATAAACTCTGGTGCAGGTGGCACTGAAAGCAACGATTGGGCAGAGATGCTCGAGCGTATGTATTTGCGGTGGGCCGAAGACAATAATTACAAAATACAATTAATTGACAGGCAGGAAGGCGATTCCGTTGGGATAAAATCTGTAACTATGAGTTTCAGCGGTGAGTTTTCTTATGGATATTTAAAAGGAGAGAAT
This sequence comes from uncultured Bacteroidales bacterium, assembly GCA_964579045.1. Lineage (GTDB taxonomy): Bacteria > Bacteroidota > Bacteroidia > Bacteroidales > ML635J-15 > Bact-19. The sequence continues at coordinate 2,113 of CAZOHR010000422.1, forward strand.
GGAGTACACAGGCTTGTAAGATTATCTCCTTTTGATTCTCAGCATAAACGTCATACCTCTTTTGCATCTGTTTTTGTTTATCCTTTAGTTGACGACACAATTCATATTGAGATAAATACTTCAGAGATTGAATGGGATACATACCGTAGTGGTGGTGCTGGGGGCCAAAATGTAAACAAAGTAGAGACAGCAGTAAGATTAAGACATCTTCCAACCGGCATTACAATTGAAAACAGCGAAACAAGATCACAACTAAAGAATAGAGAAAACGCATTGAGGCTGTTGAAATCGCAATTATACCAACTAGAGCTACGCAAACAACAAGAGGAGCGAGATAAGCTTGAGGGACAAAAGCAAAAAATTGAATGGGGATCTCAAATTCGGAATTATGTTTTACATCCGTATAAATTGGTTAAAGATTTACGTACAGGAGTTGAAACAGGTAATACACAAGCAGTTCTTGATGGAAAAATTGGAGAGTTTATAAAAGCATTTTTAATGGAATTTGGTCAGCAATAATTCTCCCTCAAAATTTATAATATTAAGAGAGCAGGCTATTTTGTCTGCTTTTTTTATGGGATAAATTTTTGGGGTATATAGCAAAAAAAAGCCTTGAATCACAAGATTCAAGGCTCAAAAAATTGGCGGCGACCTACTCTCCCACAAGACGCAGTACCATCGGCGCTGATGAGCTTAACTTCCGAGTTCGGAAAGGGATCGGGTGTTTCCTCATCGCCATAGCCACCTAAAGCTTTTCAATATTTTTAACGTATGAGACTGAGCATATAAACAAAATAAGATTCTATAAAAAGCTTTCGGGTAATTAGTACTGCTCGGCTTTGACATCTCTGCCTTTACACCTACAGCCTATCAACGTCATAATCTCTAACGACCCTTAAAGGAAACCTCATCTTGAGGCGAGCTTCGTGCTTAGATGCTTTCAGCACTTATCTCTTCCAAACGTAGCTACCCTGCGATGCAGCTGGCGCCACAACAGGTACAC
>CAZOHR010000423.1:0-1293 GCA_964579045.1 uncultured Bacteroidales bacterium
CCATTATGGCTGCAAAAAAAGAAATGAGTCTAATGGATTATAGTTTTAGCTCTAATTATGGAAATCAGGTTTTAAAAAATAAATATACTCTTGGATATAATTTCGCATTATCATACAAGAACTCTACTGATTATTTTGAGGATGCCGAATATGGAAGATATGGTCTCTCGGGCAATTCAGACAATAATCAACTCGAAAGAAGAGAGATAATGACTGGGGACTTTGGATCTCAAACTGTCTTTCTAAGTGGGTTGGCTGGTATAGCAATAAAAACAAAAACTTCAAAATACAGGCTAAATATTATGCATATACAAAACGGTGAATCAAAAGCCGGAATTTTTGATTTTGTAAAAACTAGTCTTGGTACCGAATTTAACGGATTTCAGCACACTTTGGATTACAGTCAGAGAGGACTAACCAACATAATTATTGATGGAAAACACAATTTTCAGGATGGCAAATGGAATCTTGAATGGAAACTATCCCCTACTCTTTCAACAATTCAGGACCCCGACATACGATTCACCAGATATGTAGAAACTTCAACTGGATATGGTATTGGAACCGAATCGGGTTTTCCAGAACGAATATGGAGAGATTTGCAAGAATTTAATATTGGTGGAATAGTAAATGTTACTCGTGAATATACTCTCTTCGATAATAAAGCAAAATTAAATTTTGGTGGAGCACACACCTATAAACAACGTGATTTTATTATCCGAAATTTTGCGATTAATATCCGCGATGTCGAACTAACTGGTGATCCTGATGAAATATTTGCAGAAGAAAATCTCTGGCCAATGAATGGAGACCCCACCACTGGCACAACATACGAAACGCCATTTGTACCAGTAAACCCTAACCAATTCTCGTCAAATGTAAATAACTCGGCTTTATACATTTCTACAGAATTCAGTCCATTAGCAAATCTAAAAACTATTGCAGGAATACGTGTCGAAAAATATCTTCAAAAATACACAGGAAGAGACCAATTAGGGTATCACATTTTAGATAATGACATTGTTTTGGACAATGTAGGATTCTTTCCTACAGTAAATTTTATTTATAATTTGAGCGACAAACAAAATTTAAGATTGGGGGCTTCAAAAACTATTGCTCGTCCATCTTTTAAAGAATTATCATATTCAGAAATATATGATCCTATCAGTGGTCGTACATTTATTGGTGGTCTATTTCGTGACGCAAACGATATCGCTGGAATTGAGTATTGGGATGGAAACCTCATCAGTACAGACATATACAATTTTGATATTCGCTGGGAACTGTTCATGC
>CAZOHR010000423.1:1303-3052 GCA_964579045.1 uncultured Bacteroidales bacterium
AATCAAGATTTTTTACAAAATGTTCAATAATCCAATTGAGATAGTACAATTCGCGACACAGGCAGGCGCTTTTCAACCACGAAATGTTGGCGATGGCGAAGTACTCGGAGCTGAGCTTGAATTAAGACAGAACTTAACTTTTATTAGCCCTAGTTTAAAGAATTTAAGCATAAGTTTTAACTACACGATTACGCAATCAAGAATTGAATTAAGTAAAACAGAATTAGATTCAAGAACCGAAAATGCGAGAACAGGACAAATAATCGGACAGTATCGCGATATGGCAGGTCAAGCACCATATATACTAAATGCAGGCTTTGCTTACAAAGGCGAAAAAGGATTTTGGGAAAATTTTGAAGCTGGGATGTATTATAATGTTCAGGGAGAAACTCTTCTTTATGCTGGGATAGCAGATCGTCCGGATATTTACTCTAAAACTTTTCATAGCTTAAACTTTAATTCGAACTTTAGTTTAGGGAAGTTTAAACGTTTACAATGTGGAGTAAAAGTGGAAAATATTCTTAACAGCAAACAGGAATCGGTTTATGTATCGTATATGGCAGACGAGCAATATTTTTCAAAATTGTCAACAGGAAGGAGTTTTATTCTTAGAATAACTTATGATTTAGCTAAGTAGGGCAAAAATAGATTGGGCTTTGGCGGGAAATTTGCCAAAAATGGCCTTTGGCTGGCAATGCAAATTTCGTGACAAAGCCCCCGCGGTTTAATAATCACACAAGTTTGGTAATTTTCTAGCTTGAAATATTATTTATTTGATTTAGACTAATAATTACCAAATTTATTAACTTTGTCTTATAATTTCTCAATCAATATGCCCAGAATAAAACATAATAACAAACTAAAATCAGGATTAGCTCCAGGTACTGCTGTTTTTACAGGTCATCGCAAGATGGATAAAGTTGATATTTCTGTAATGCAGTACAGCGAAAGCAGTTTTTCTGAACTAAATTACAGCAGCATTGAAAAATTAATTCCAGAACTTAAAAATAAGGATAATGTTATATGGGTTAATATAACTGGCCTTCACGATGAAAGCGCCATAGAAGAAATTTGTTTACATCTGGGAGTTCACAAACTTACAATCGAAGACATACTTAACGTTGGACAGCGCCCAAAACTTGAAGAACATAAGGATTATCTGCATATTGTTATTAAAATGTTGATGACCGGAAAAAACTCCGACATTTTAGATGTTGAACAACTGAGTTTTATACTTAAAGACAACATATTAATCACTTTCCAAGAAAAAACCGGTGATGTGTTCGACCCTGTTAGAAGGAGAATTCGCGATGCAAAAGGTTTTATCCGCAGAAAAAAAGCAGACTATCTTCAATATGTATTGCTAGATTCTGTTGTTGACTACTACTTCATTATTCTCGAAGAATTTGGAGAAAAACTTGAAGCTATAGAAAATTCTCTAGTTAAACAACATAAGAAAAATGATCTTACAAAACTTCATATTATTCGACACGAAACTTTGGAGTTGAGGCGTGCTGTTTATCCTTTGCGCGAGTTGGTAAACAGCTTGTCTAATTTAGATGATTCAATTGTCAGCCAGGAAACAAAAGTTTATATTCGCGATCTATACGACCACTCTATTCAAGTTATCGAAACGGTAGAAATGTTCAGGGAAAACGCAAGCGGACTCTTAGATCTTTTTATGGATATCGCCTCTAACAAAATGAATGAGATTATTAAAGTACTGACGATAATTTCAACGATTTTCAT
>CAZOHR010000424.1:0-3043 GCA_964579045.1 uncultured Bacteroidales bacterium
CAAACAATACAACTTCTGTTGACATGTCAAACCTTACAAAAGGAATGTACATTGTTACTATTGAAAACAGAGAAGGTGTTAGATCTGAAAAGATTTTCAAGAACTAATAATTCTTAAGTAATTTTTTTTTAAGACTCTGCAGGTTGTGGGGTCTTTTTTTTTGGAAATTTGTATTAGGAGTGATTATAGTCATAAGTTTTGTGCTTAGATTTGGAATGGATATATAAAACTCAATGGTCACATTCAAAATATCATTGACAAAAAGCACAATTTTTAATATCCATAAAATAAAATTGACTAAAAAACTTGCTAAAAGACAATAATTAGTTTAAATTTGTAGAATTATTCGACAATTATATAATTTACAATATGATTAACACAATTAGAATTCCAATAGCTATCGCTTTATTTTTGTGTTTTTTCCAGCATCTAACTGCTCAGCACAAACTTGGACTTAGTTACATTCCTTTTGTAGAAAAAAACACCGCTAGAGTAATATATAGCCCAGTTTCTGGATCATTAAACTATGAATCGAAAGAGTTAGGCAGGTTCTCTTTTAGAGCGGACGTTGATTTTAATTATATGCAATACAAGGCAGATTTTACTTACTATAATTCGATATTTCATTATTCGGAAAACAATAGTTTTAGTCTAAGCTATTCCGAACCATTTATTGATGACGACCTTGACTACATTTCACAATGGCATTTTGGTACAGGATTCGACACCAAATTCAGATTATCAAGTTCAAATAGCCCACATGGACTTTATTTTTTTGGAGGGTTTAATGTCAATATTTTATCCGACACAAAGTATCATTTTGAAAATGGTTTTGCAAGTAATTTCCATTTGAATTATAGCAAATTCCGATACACAAAATTTGGTGTAGGTTATTCCTATAAATTGAACCAGCTAGTCATTGTATATGCCGAACCTATTGTAATCTGTCGATCTAGTGTAGGAATCTGGCGTTTCGGGATTAAAACAGGCGTGACATTTAACTTAGGTAAATAAATTGCAAGATTATGAGAAAAAGCATCTTTTTAGCATTATTCGCGGTAATTACAGCTCGGTTATTCTGCAATCCTATTTCTTTACCACCTATAATGAGTGAGTTCTACCTTGTGAATGAATCTGAATGGTTTCTTGAGATTTATATTGATCCTTTGTATGGTGATTATTTTCAAGAAACGTACACTTTGGACGGACTTGTGATAAGCAGTTCAATTGGATCTTCAATGGTTAAAGATGGAATCTCATTTAATATTGGAGAGATAATAATTCTTACTCAAGATAGCATGCAAAATCCTATTCAATTTGAAAGAAACGGAGATTTTTTAGAAATAGAAAATTTTAATGTCGGCATTGGAGAAACATATAAATTCGGAGATGTCTCATATTCTCAAATATCAGCACTTGCAGAAGGTCAATCACTAATCAATTATCAATACACCTGCTATTATACACACGGAGAAATGCCATTTCATGATATAATAGAATTCAGACTTATTAAAGAAAATTCTCCAAATATTGGCTTTGAAACTGCGCCTTTCACTCCTGTTTCATATAATGGATTGTTTTGTGGAATTGTGCTTGATGGTTCAGACAATCCAGTTTCGGGGATAATGCTTGGATATGAGTGTAATGCACCTGAGAATATTTGTGATCATGTAATGAACTGCACTATTACAGACGAAAATGGTCATTTCTCTGTTGATGAATTAAGTTGTAGGCATCATATTGATATATTCTATTATAATTTTGAATCTTTTGTTTATGCTGATTCTACTATCAATATTGAACCTGATACCGACAACTACTTTGAATTCCATCTCGATACCATATTTTCAGGAAAACAACCAATATCTATCAAGCCAATGCTGACTTTCGAAGCATTTCCAAATCCAACAGATAATGAAATTAGTTTTAACATTCAATTTATTAACAGTAGATTCCCTAACAATGTTTTAATAAAGATTTATAATCTGTCTGGAGAAATAGTGAAAATACTTCCTGTAAAAGACAATTTGGAAAATTCTAGAATTGTTACTTGGGATTGCAATCTTAAGGACAGATCGATTTGCTCTGGTCAATACATTTGCAAACTAGAATTTGATGGAAAAGTTCAGGCAGAGACAAAACTAATAATCACAAGATAAATGCGTTTTTTGACTGTTTCCATATTCGTAGTTATTTCGGTTATTTCAAGAACTCAATCGCTACAGTTTTACCGTGAGGATATTAGTTTTACTATCAATAATGGTTATTTTTATGTGGACGGAATTTACAACTTCTGCAACAACTCAGATGCTGAAATTAATAAAACCTTGTTCTATCCTTTCCCACAAGGTATTTCATTCGGAGACGTTGACTCTGTTTTTGCAATGGATGTAAAAAACGATAATATTTCAGTACTTTCTAAATATGGAGAAACTGGTGCTTATTTTTATATTAATATTGAACCATATGGAGTTAGATCATATCGGGTTGGTTACAGACAAAGAATTAAAGAGAACAAAGCTGAATATATCTTAATGACTACCAGGAATTGGGGATCGCCATTCGATAATGCCTATTACAAATTAACGATTCCCACAAATTACATCATTGAATCTTTGTCATACGAGCCGGATAGTGTAATTTTAAATAACGAATACAAAGTTTATTTTTGGACAAAAAAGGATTTTATGCCTGATAAAAACTTCATCGTAGAATTTAAATAGAATAATTACAGCAAAGGTTCAGTGTAGAGTTTGAATATTTTCTGAGAAACAAAGTGCAAAACTCTGCAAACTTAAAATCATGTGATTGATTATTATTAGTTTAACTAACCAATATAATATTTAGGTTTCTAGCATAGCCGAAAATACGCTAAAGTTTCATTTGCGACTCCCGAAGGGTCGGGACAAGTTTTGCGTCTTTGCGAGAGACATTTTTTTAATTTAGAATTTCAGCTCCTCTATCGCCAATAGAATATTTTCGTTTGTAGCTGGGAGTTTAAGATTTGGTTCTTTGCTGTGATTTGCGACTGCCGAAATAGCAT
>CAZOHR010000425.1:0-1493 GCA_964579045.1 uncultured Bacteroidales bacterium
ATCACGATTATGTTTTCAATGTAATAATTTACATTTTCACATTTTTTATGTGGATATTTTGGGTTAAAAAGTTCTCGGGAGTGAACAGTAAAATTTCTGAAAATGAAGAAAAATAAAGCCTGGGTTACAATAAATTCAATATTTGCGTTTGTTTCTGCATTTATCTTTGTAAAAGCAGTTGTTGCAGTATCACGCTTTCTGGTTATTAGATATTTTAATGGATCTACCCAGATGGAGAATTTTGAAATGGATTGTATAACCTGGATGTATTCCGATTTTTGGACAATGACCAGTGTACTAAGCATCTATCTTATTGGTCTAATAGTATCTGCAAACCTGATAATAATTTCTTATGTTTTGTACAGATATTTCAGGACACATAAAGGATTTCTTAAACTTTGGTTTGCATGGCTATATGTAATTTCTATAAATCAATCCATTGGACTATTTATTCGCGACATTCCGTTGAAACGAGATTTATTCCATGCTCTAAACTGGATGTACATACCTTATGCTGTTATGATTGTTATTGCAGTTATATCTCTACCTGCATTATTCTTTACAAACATTGGTAATGACATTAAGTTTTTGCGTATGGCGCCATCATTTGACGAGATACTAAGCAACAACTCGAGACGCAGATTTTACACTAGAATTGCATTCTTACCCGCGCTATTTGGATCGATGATATTATTGTTACTTCACTTTTACAAAATTGAACTTTTCGAAATCTCAGAATTACTATTATTGATTGCTTCAGTTTCGATCACATACATACTATTCTTTAAAGAAGAACTTATTGTTGAATTTAGAATTGTAAAGAATGAACCTTCAAATAAATTAAGCATTTTGATGCTAATTTTATTTATATGCTCTGTTATTGGATTTTACTTTTTTACAACTAAGTATTACTAGAGAAGTTAGGTGGATGTTGGTAGTAGTAGTTGGTAGTAGTAGTTGGTAGTGGTAGTTGGTAGTGGTAGTTGGTAGTAAGGTAGTTTTACATAGTCGCTGCCGCTAATTGAAATTCGACTTTTGTAAAAAAAGGCAGAATCTAAGTTTACGATAATTTACCGACCACTGATTACCGACCACCGATTACAGATTACAGATTTTACCCTGAGGCCTGTCGCTACCGCTTATAGGAATTTATTTTTTGTAAAAAAAAGGCAGAATCTAAGTTTACGATAATTTACCGACCACTGATTACCGACCACCGATTACAGATTACAGATTTTACCCTGAGGCCTGTCGCTACCGCTTATAGGAATTTATTTTTTGTAAAAAAAAGGCAGAATCTAAGTTTACGATAATTTACCGACCACTGATTACCAACCACCGATTACAGATTACAGATTTTACCCTGAGGCAGAATCTAAGTTTACGATAATTTACCGACCACTGATTACTGACCACCGATTACAGATTTTACCCTGAGCATAGTCGCTGCCGCTAATTGAAATTCGACTTTTGTAAAAAAAGGCAGAATCTAA
>CAZOHR010000425.1:1593-3023 GCA_964579045.1 uncultured Bacteroidales bacterium
TTGAAATTCGACTTTTGTAAAAAAAGGCAGAATCTAAGTTTACGATAATTTACCGCCCACTGATTACCGAAGGTGCTTGAGCCTGTCGAAAGCACCGATTACATCCGCCGCGGCGGAACAGATTTTCATAAACTGTCGCTAATCTTTTTTGCAAGTTCTACAAACTCCTCTGAGCTCAACTTTAATCTCTCATTAGCAAAGACCATTTCTCTTTCGTGATCTATAGGGACAAGATGTATGTGTGTGTGTGGAACTTCTAGCCCCACAACGATTAAACCAATTCTTTTACACTCTACATTTTTCTCAATTGCCTTTGCAACTTTTTTTGCAAAAACTAAGATTTTAGAAAGCGTTTCATCTGTATTATCAAAGATATAATTTACCTCAGTTTTTGGTACAACTAAGGCGTGTCCTTTTTTTAAAGGGTTAATGTCGAGGAAAGCAATAAATTCGTTGTCCTCAGCAATTTTATAGCATGGAATCTCACCGTTTATGATCTTTGTGAAAATTGTTGCCATTTATTTAAATTGCAATATTAACAATTTCGAAAGTAACCATTCCGTTTGGCACTTGTATGTTTGTAACATCTCCTACCTTTTTACCCATCAAACCTTTAGCAATAGGTGTATTTATCGAAATCTTTTTTTCTTTTAGGTTAGCCTCCGACTCAGAAACAATGGTGTATTCCATCTCAGAACCTGTTTTAAGATTTTTTAGCTTAACTCTATTTAGTATTTGAACAGTTTCTGTATCAATCTCGCTTGGGTCTATAACTCTTGCATTACGAACAGTATCCTGTAATTTGCTAATTTTCATCTCGAGTAAACCTTGCGCCTCTTTAGCAGCATCATATTCAGCATTTTCAGACAAATCTCCTTTATCTCTTGCTTCAGCAATTTGTTTAGAGATATTTGGTCTATCCACGCCTACAAGTTTGTCAAGCTCGTCTTTAAGTTTTTTTAAACCTTCAGCGGTTAAATATGAAATTTCTGACATAATAATTCTTTTCTTTAATAATCAAACATATATAAAACAAAAGAAACCCCTTTGGCAGAGATTTCTATGAGACAAAGGTACGAATTAAAATAATACCAACAACAAATGTGCAATAATTTTGTAAATTTTTAACTGGTAGGAAAACTGTGCGATGTACTTATACAGCAAAAGGCATGGAACATGGCCCTTCGACTTCGCTTAGGGACCATGCATGGGGCATGGGGTTGATTCACTGCACGGTAAAAAAACGAAATAGACACTTTCAAAAACTCGAATATTTATATTCTTCATAAAATAGAGGTTCTACCACCAACGGCTTTAGCCCTCACGAAGTAATTTAATGGAAGATTCGTCATTTATAAAACCAAATTTATGATTTTTTGCTTTTCCCGACACACCCTTGTTTTCCTCATTTCGACTCCGCCGCGGCGGAT
>CAZOHR010000426.1:0-3013 GCA_964579045.1 uncultured Bacteroidales bacterium
AAATTCTCAACAATACTTCTTGCCGCCACAACATCATCGGAATTGCCACAACCGCCTACAAAGCATTCGCCACGCGACAATAAAGCAGCAGCAAGCAATCGCTGCTCGTGGCTTTTGGAGGGAGGAGCGGTAACACATCCAGAAATTGTAAAATTCCGAGTTTTCATATCTGTGCAAAAATAATAAAATCGTGCGAAAACTAAAGATATATAGAAGTCGCAAATGACAATCTTTAAACAAGTGGTAGACAGCTAATCCTCATTTACTAAAGATTTTTCTTTGCAAGACAATAATTAGTTATAATTTTGACCTGCGTATAATGTGTGTTTCCGAATCTAAACGCATTTTTCTGATTACCAATGATTGATAATTATTATAAAATATTAAAAGTTTCGAGAAATGCTGGCAGCTTCAAAATTGCCTACAGATACCGACGGATTTGTAGAAGACTAATAAAATCCTTGCCTTTAAATGAAATTGATAAAGCATACTATGAAGATATTAATTGCGCATTCGAAGTTTTAAGGAATGATTCTGTTAGAAAATACTATGACATTTTATATTCAGTCAAGTTTTTAAACAAATCGTCGGCAAATATTAATCATGTTTTGGAGAAATATGTGTCAATAATTAACAACTATTCATCCAAAGGAAAAGTTAAAGCTGAGCGAATTCTAAAAGAAGAGCATTTCTATTTAACTATTGCAGTAAAGGAGCCTTTAATAATATCTTATTTACGCGCCTCATTTATGCTTTACACGCAATACCCAAAGTTCATGGCAACACCTTTGGCTGGCTTATTAGAGATTATTGGTGGCATTATCTTAATCATATTAAGTTTAACGAACAGTAGTTTTATCGTAATTGGGATACTCCTATTTTTATCAGGCATAATCAATTCAATTATCAATTTTCGACTTTACACCGTAGATTTAATGAATGATGCTACCGAAGATCAATATCTTGATGTTTTTTAATCTTTATTAGATTATTGAAAGAATTTATTAAAATGGAACAGAGAATATCTAAACCTCAATAAGCACCAATTTACAAAACGACATCATTAACCAGTCCCGCAATCATCTCCTTGATTTTTATTTTTACCACCATAGGCTCACCGATATTAAGTAGGAATACGAAGTTAATAAACTCTCCATTTTTCTTTTTATCGTTGGCTAATAGCTCGAAGTGACGAGAATCGAGTTCGTAATTTGTATCAAATCCTGCTAAGACAGCCAATTCAGCTATCGGTTTTTTTAATTCAGGCTCAGAATACTCTAGTTTAGCCGACAAATCAAGTGCGGCCATAATTCCTTTAACAACAGCAATTCCATGAGGTAGATTATTAAGAATTTCGATGCTATGTCCAATTGTGTGACCAAAATTAAGTATTTGCCTCACACCTTTATCGCCAGGATCCTCTACAACGATTTCAACTTTAATATCTATACATCGTTTTACAATCTGGTTAAGCACATCTGTATCTCGCTTCAAAACATATTTTAAATTTGCTTTTAGATAATCGAACAAATTGCCACCTGATATTAGCGAGTATTTAAACACCTCTCCCAGCCCACTCATAAAGTCGGTTTCATTCAAGGTTTTAAAAACACTAGTGTCGCAAATTACAAACTCGGGCTGAGCAAAATTCCCAATGTAGTTCTTATGATTTCTATAATTCACTCCATTTTTACCACCTAAAGAAGCATCTATCTGCGCTAGAAGTGTTGTTGCCACAAAACCAAAAGCAGCACCTCGCATAAAAACACTAGCTGCAAAACCTGTAATGTCGCAAATCATTCCTCCACCAAAGCCAACAATTAAAGATTTTCTATCAATTTTAAATTCAATAAACTTTTCGATAATTTCTTCAATAACTGATAAAGTCTTATTCTCTTCACCATCTTTAATGAGTATGTATTTCTGGTTTTCAAAAGCATCAGGATATAGCTCAAATAAATTGTAATCACTAATAATAACACAATTTCTGCCAGCAGCCAAAGTTTTAAAATAGTTATAACCTATGCCAGTAAATATTTCGGTTGTGGACTGTGAGCTAGTTTTATACTGTTTAACAATCATTGAGAATCATTTTTTGGTGGATAACTAAAAATCTTATATTTATTCTTTGCATAATCAATTGAGGATGCATTATAATGCCACCATTCGGTTAAAGAGACATAAAAATATGCTTTGCTCATAATGGACATTAGCAAATTGCGATTATCATACTGCTCTTTTGTTAGTTTGCCGATATTAAAGAAATAGCTAGTCTTCTCAGGATAAGCAAGCTCGCCAAAATAGTCGAATTCTGTACCCATATCCAGAACGTTTCCTTTCTCGTCAACTATGCTAATATCTAGGGCCATTCCATAATTATGTATCGATCCGCGGGCAGGATTTGCAACGTACCAATGCTTGGTGTTTGCTGGCACGTCAATAGAATCCCACATTAGCTGCTGTGATTCGATACTTCGAACGGCATCGTAAATTATAAATGTGTACCCTGGTTTTTGCTGCTGTAAAATATTATAAGCATTCTTTAGTTTCAAATAGCATTCATATTGAATAAAAGCATGTGTTAGCTCTCCATAGAAATTTATTTCCAAGAAATTATCAGTAGATGCATATTTTAAATCTACTAAAATTTGAGGTAAAGAGTCGGTAATGTTAACCATTCCCATTTTCTTAAGATGCTCTTCGGTAAAATTAGTGTCCGCTACTGATGGAATAGTATCGGATATTTGTTTTTTTTCTTTAACATTTGTACCATTTTCGGGCTTACATTCATAAAAAAATGTTAAAACCATAATAATAATTGCCAACATGTATTTTGCCTTTGACATGAAATAATATCTTTGTAAATGTAAAAGTAAATTAATTTAACACAAATCACAAAATACAAATAACAAATAACAAACGCCTCGGTGGAAACAGAAGAACGTTTCGTCCGCTAGTTAGCGGATCACCGCATCGCAATAGAACAACCGATCCGCCTGCTGGCGGAGAGCTC
>CAZOHR010000427.1:0-2990 GCA_964579045.1 uncultured Bacteroidales bacterium
CGGTAATCGGTCCTTCGACACCCTCTGGCTATCGCTTATGGCTGCTCAGGAACCTCATTCAGTAGGCGGTGGTTGGTGGTCGGTGGTCGGTGGTCGATGGTTGGTAATCCCGAAGAATAACGAATACAAGAATTTTATCCAAACTCCTTCACAATATTCCATAAAAAACGGGTAAGCTACTTATATCGCACCGCTACAACTGCTTACCCTTGCTTCATTCCTGACCTGGGGGAGTTCAGCAGGAGCTGGTCGTATAAGACTTACCCGGCGCAAAAGTACTAAAATTATTTTAAAATCAAACAAAGTTTCATTATTTTTAAAAAAAACTGAATATCTTTGAAAATCTTTTTAAAACACTAGATATGGGAAAGAAGTTTAAAACAGTATTAGCTTATGGAGCTGTTCTCAGCTTGCCAATGATACTTATGAGTGTTATGGCTTATGTTTTTAATATTACTGAAAGTAAATCATTTGGTTGGATAAGCTTTGTGGTTTTTGCTGCCAGTGTAGTTCTTGTGCAGTTGCATTACCGCAAAAACTTCTATGAAGGCTTTGCTAGTTATGGAAAAATGCTCGGCGGAACTGTTCTTATGTTAATTGTTGCAGCATTAATACTTTTAGTCTATACTTTTGTCTTCTACAAATTTGTTGCTCCCGAGATGCTCACTCAAATGCTCGATTTAGCCATCGTAAAGATGGAAGAACAACAGCAGGGTCTTAGCAGTTCTGACATTAACAAGGCTTCGGAGTATATGAAGAATTATGTATTTACGCCTGCGGCCATGTCTTTGATGACTTTATTTACAAGTTTCTTTCAAGGTTTACTGGTTAGTTTAATATCTTCGATTTTCACTAGAAAAAATGCTGATGCTTTTACAGAGGCGATGAGAGATATCGACAATGAATAAATTCAATATGGACATTTCAATAGTAATACCATTATTTAACGAAGAGGAATCTTTAGCCGAGCTTACTGCATGGATTGTGAGGGTACTCGATAAAGAAAAACGTAGTTTCGAGATTATCTATATTGATGATGGTAGTACCGATAGCTCGTGGGAGATTATTGAGAAACTTAAAACTGAATATCCACAAATAAGAGGTTTGTCGTTTCGTCGAAATTACGGAAAATCGGCTGCTTTGCAAGTGGGATTTCAGGCTGCTAAAGGAAATGTGGTGTTTACAATGGATGCCGATTTGCAAGATAGCCCCGATGAATTACCAGAACTATATAGGACGATTGTTGAAGATGGTTTTGATATCGTTTCTGGTTGGAAGAAAGTCCGTCACGATCCTGTCTTTACAAAAAATATCCCTAGCAAGTTCTATAATTTTATTGTCCGTAAAATGACAAGAATCAAGCTGCATGACATGAATTGCGGGTTGAAAGCATACAAAGGAAGGGTTGTGAAAAGTGTCGAAGTATATGGCGATATGCACAGATTTATTCCAGTGTTGGCAAAATGGGCTGGATTTAGAAAAATAGGTGAGAAGGTAGTCATTCATCATGAACGTAAATATGGAGTTACAAAATTTGGACTCGAAAGGTTTATTCGTGGACCACTTGATTTGATGTCGGTAATGTTTATCTCGAAGTTTGGCAAGCGACCTATGCACTTATTCGGGGTTTTAGGAACCTTGGTTTTCTTGTTGGGATTTGGCATTACTTTATATATGGGAATTCATAAACTTATTGCGTATTATGATGGTATAAGGCTTGAAAGAATTACTCAGAATCCATTGTTTTATTTAGCATTGGTTTCAATGATTATAGGTACACTTTTATTTACTACTGGTTTTTTGGCCGAGCTTATATCACGATCTTCGAGCGATAGAAATTATTATCAAATAGATAAAGAAATATAAAATGGAAAACAAAAAGGAAATAGATCTTATTAGTTTAATTGTATGGATTTTAAACTTTATTAAAAGGTACCTACTTATAATCGGGATATTTCTTCTATTGGGGATTTTAGGAGGATTAGCAGATTATTTCCTAGGTAGGAATTTCTATAACACCAAGTTTATTGCATCAAGTCCTGTAATAAATAATCAGATTGTTTATGAACTTGTTGAGCCAATTAAATTCTATATCAATCATGAGATGTACGACAGTGTTGCCGCAAAATTATCAGTAAGTAAAGAAGTTGCTGAGGATATCAGAAAGATTGAAATTGATACCACAATGAGTCAAGCAGTTGTTATCGATATGCAATTGTACGCAAAGGATAACACAGAATTGATAAAAGAAGGACTAATAAATTATATTAATACAATTCCTTATGTTAAGTCAACGGTTGAGGGAAAACGCTCTGAGCTCGAACGTTATCTAAAGGATTTGAACAAGGAAATTGAGGAACTAAATAAACTACAAAGTGCTGTACTTCAAAGCATAGAAGGTTCTAAAGCAAATAATTTAACTATCGACGGAATGTTTAACGAAATGATGCTTCTTTACGATAGAAAACTGTTGTTGCAAGCAGAGTATAATTCTGTTCAATCATTTAAATCTATAAATAGCAACCAAATTTATGATGCCGAAAATAGTATCTTTAAAAGTCTTGTGATTTTTACTTTTATTGGTTTGTTTATCGGTTTATTGATAAGCACTATTCTCGAAATAAGAAAGAAAGTTAAATTGCAGCAGGCTCAGAAGTAGGAAATGCCTAAGGCATTGTGATGAAATAAAGTGTCCAGAATTGGTGCAGATAATTTGCTTTTATTCAAGGCGTAAATTGTAGCAAATAGCTTGTGTCTCTTTACAAAATTTGTAACGCAGAAAAAAAGCAAAAGATCAAGTTAAACTGGATAGGTTATTTCGGGTCAAGCAATATTTCTGGGGGAAGACAAAGAATAGCAAACAACGATTAATCGAATTATGCGATGAATAATCGTCGTTGCGACGCGCGCAGGCCTTGGAAAAACGGCGAGCCAACCCGGGCCTTGTGAACGGACAAGCATTTAGAACTGTAGCCAGCCGACATGTCGTT
>CAZOHR010000428.1:0-2982 GCA_964579045.1 uncultured Bacteroidales bacterium
TAATATTAAGAGATTCAGAAGTTTCTTTAAGGAAGCTAACTCCGTTATGAACGCAAATTCCATTAGCCATGCTTAAACTTGCTCCTGGAGAACTTGCCTGAACAAAGAAACCTTGTCCCGAAGCAATATATCTACTGCCACCATTTGTACCGATTCCGCCAACATAACTTGCATATTGATTATTGTTCCAAACATAAACAGAGTTCGCCAAATTGGTTTTTGTCCAACCACTTGCAGCATCCCAATCGATTGCCGAAGGATATGGATTTCCCATAAGATTCCAGCCCTGATCAGGACCAGCTGCACCTGTAAGCTGAACACTAAGTGGGCCAACATTTCCATGATTAATTAAACCACCAAAAGTTCTCGTTTGAGCCGAAGGAGCCCAAACAGAAAATCCTTGACCTGTCGGTATTGCAACGTCAGTAGGCTGAATATAATCTCCAAAGGAATTTGTTGATTCGAGATATGGGCGCAACCAAATTCCTTCGAAGACTCCAGAAAATCCGGTTGTAATTGAAGATGTTACTAGATGCCATTGATTTCCTGTCAAATATCGTTGTACATTGTAAGAGCCTGAACCAGTAGTCGTTCCTACGATTAGTATTGAGCCATCGCTAGATGCATTGCTGCCAATGTTAATTGTTCCATTATTTGTTAGATTTCCAGTAATTGTAATTGTTTGGCTAGCTGGTATTTCTATGCTTGTTCCGTTGGCTACTGTAATGTTATTAATTGTAGGATTAACTTCTAATTCTGGGTAGTTAGTAAGACCTGTAGGTATTAGAATGTTTGAACCCGAAGAAGGAATTCCTAAATCCCAATTGCCGGAATTGTTCCAATCAGTAGAAATCGCTCCTGTCCATGTGTATGTGCCCGGGTTGTTTATCAATACTATGAAAGTATTCGAATTTACTGCTGCGATGTCGTCTCTACCGTCATTGTTCATGTCGGCAATGCTTACTCTGTTGACTCCAGAAAAACTATATGTGTAAGGAGTTGCCGCAAAAGTGCCATCTCCGTTTCCGCTAAATACTGCGATGTTACTTGTAGCTATAACGATATCCAAAAATCCATCTGAGTTAACATCACCTACTTCAAGCCATTTAGGTGTGCTTACGGTATATAATACTCTTGGATCAAATGTTCCAGTTCCATCGGCTGAATTTATTAAAACTCCAATGGCATTACCGTTATAACTAGCGGCAACAATATCAGGATATCCGTCATCATTAAAGTCTCCGGTGGCAACACCTCTTATGTTTGATGTTGATGTGCCTGTTATGTTATAATCTGTATAAACTGCACTGTTAAATCCGCCTGAACCATCGTTCAATAATACTCTTACTTTAGCTTCAGCGGGTACGGCAGCAGTAATATCATTAAACCCGTCTCCATTGAAATCGGCCATTGAATACCCATAAGCAGCGTTATCTGACGAGGCAATAACAAATGAGGCTTTGTTGAACGAAAAATTATTTGCTCCGGTTGATGTGTTTAAAAATTTTGAAAGCATAGTATTTCCCCCAGTTACAATGTCAGGTTTGCCGTCATTATTTAAATCTCCGGTTACCATATCATAAGAAAATCTGTTTCCACTAAATGTAGGTGTAACGTTTGTAAAACCGTCTGCACCATTTCCCTTATAGAGGTAATAATTGCCACAATTGCAGTTTGAAGTAAATGCGAAATCTCTGTTCCCATCTGAATCATAGTCTCCCGAGGTAATGCCAAGACTTGGATATCCTCCTGTGTTTTCTATAATACTGCTTTCCCAAACAGATGATCCTGTGTTGTATTTTATGTAAGTGACTATGTTTGAACTTGACGGTGTTGTGTTATTGTAGTTTTGAGCATGTGTCACAATAGCCTCCCGTCTGCCGGCATTGTCAAAATTCCCGACGGTAATGTCGTATCTGCTGCCTGTAATTGTGATCGGGCCCTCAGCGGTGAAACTAAACTGTGAATAACAGTTGGTTATGGAAATAACAAACACAAATGAACTAATCAAGGATATTCTTTTAATAAAAGAATTTTGTAAAGTTTTTTTCATAATGGCTAATTTAATTTCTAAATGTTTTAATTGTAACTACAAATTAATATATTATATAATACAATGATATACTATTTTAACAAAATGAAACAATGTCTTAAATTTACGTAATTCATTTAATTTACACTATAAAGTTGATTTGTTTATTTATAAGAGTATTTAATGTCAAAACCTAGGATATTATATTTATTAGAATGATGGCGTAATCTTTTTTTGCCAGAGAAATATCTGCTACAATTACTAAAACCACTATTCCAACGGTTTTTGACACAAATAACTCTATGGAAAAGAAGCTCAGCTAAAAAGATAATTGGGTTTTTCATAAATCTTTTATGCTATTCGTTTTATAACTACTTTTTCTACCACTGATGTTTCGCCTGCGTTTACTTTTACAAAATATACTGCAGGAGATAGACTGCTTAAGTCCTTCACACTTTCGGCAAACTTTAGAACTATCTGGCCTTGAACATTAAAAATAGTTACTTCGCTTGGTTGGTTGTTTGTGAAATTTTGAATGTAAAGAACATTGTTGCTTTCTAAAATGTTGATTTCATTTTTAATAGTTTCCATACTCATTTAGTTTTGGTTGGTCTGCTTTTCTTTTTCACTAATTTTATTGCCATCGTTTAGTGGAAATTCGTCTTGCTAAGAATATCCAAAAAAGTACTGGCATTATTATTAATATTTTGCTCATTATGTTTGCGACACTTTTATGGAGTAAAGTTAGCATAGGTAATTTTAGAATTGATTACGTTTGTATAAGCAAAACCTAGTTAATGTATGTTTTTGAAAACATGTGAAAACAGGCGCAAATTAAAAATGTATAAAATATTGACATTTAGTTGCACTACAAAGTGTGAATGATGTGATATTGGATGTTTGAGCAGGACGCTCGGGTTCTAGAATTCGAAAAAAAAATACTATTCGAG
>CAZOHR010000429.1:0-2942 GCA_964579045.1 uncultured Bacteroidales bacterium
GAACCAGTGTTTTGTGAGGTTACAAGAACATGCAAATCGGCCTCTTTTGGTTCTCGTACATAATTCACAAATGGAATTTCTGTTCGGACATAATCCAAATCACAGTCATCGCAATCGATATATACACATATGGATTTTGAACGGAGATTTTGTTCCTGCGCAAACAATCCAACACTAAGCAATACGAAAAACATTGCTGTGCAAACGACCTGACATTTACTCATAATAAGGCGGTTAAAATGACTGAGTTATAACGGAGAAAATCAGCCTTTGTTGTGAAGCTTTAAAACAAATCATTATAGCAAAGAATTTCAAAAATTCTACTTCTTAAAAACCACTTCTGCTTTTTCAATTTTGAGGTCTGAGTCTTTTGAAGCGATAAGAATACCCTTAAATGTATATTTGCCGTCTTCTTTAATTTCGTATTTCATGTTTTTGCCAGAAAACTTCCAATTTGTTTTACCGTTTATTTGAGTTTTCACCTCTCCCACTGACACATTTTTATCCATAGGGTCTATCTCAAGCAATTCCACAAAATCATCTCCATTAAAGACCTGTATTTTAAACAAGAACATAACTTCTCCTTTATATTTCACATCCATTTCAGACCAAATTGCAATCTCATCACCCTTCTTTAAGTCAATGCTAACTTCTTCGCTTTGCAAATCGTCTTCGGTACTAAGTCTATTAATCTTAAGTCTGCCAACTTCTTCGCCTGTTAATAAACTGCAAGCTCCAATAATGAATGGTAACACAAATAGAATAAATGGTTTCTTCATTGCTATGTTTTTAGGTTTTCTGTAATTAAAAAATGTCTAAACAAAAATAATCAATAATTTGAATTATTATGAGAAACTTTATCAGCAAAGCCTTGATACCAATTATCTCTACTGTAAATCTTACTAGAATCTAGAATCTCATTATTTAAAGATTAGATTATGCCCACCGTCTTTGTTCCACTGCTCCCATTTATGATTTAAATTTGTTTTTATTACCGAGATTACTCCAGCAATTGCAACATACATAAAACCATCATGAACAACTATTTGGCCGTCGATTTCTCCATCGCCAGCTTTGGTTATTTGCGGAACACCAGTATTTATATTGTATGATATAATCTCGCCAGTAGTTGTTGCGACAATTACCTGATCATTTGCAATGACAGGGATTTGATTGGCGTGCATTTGAACAGGTTTTTGCCACAATATTCTTTCGCTATTTGCATCAAAGGCTGTCAGTTTGGCAGAATCAGCAATTATAACAATATTATTTTTGTAAACAATTGGGTGCGAGCCATTAAAATTCATCTCCGAATAACAATCTCGATTCTCAGTAATTTTATTAGAGTTTAATTGCGCTGTATAAGTCCTGTTTATTTTAAGTGTCTTTCTGTCTAGAACCACAAGCTTTTCTTTTCCGTTTACCAAGGCTGTTAAATAAATACTATTTGGAGTGATTGTAGGCGAAGAAACAGCTTTTACCGTTTTCGAGACAAGTAACTGCTTGCCATCGTTTTTACCAAACACATAGTAATTTCCACTCTGTGAAGCAACATGAACTTCCTGCCCTTCTACAACAGGACAAGCAATTACCTCATTATCAATCCAGTTTATCCAATTCATATTACCAGTTCGCAAATCAAAGCTAGTTAGAACAAAACTTTCGTCAGGACTTTTTGGATTACTTTTGCCATTATTATAAACTACGTAAACACTGCTACTATCAGCCGAAGGTGTGGAATAAATTGTTCCTGCAAGCCATTTGCTCCATAGCAATGATCCACTGCGAACATCAAAAGCATATAATGTACACGAATAAGTATTTATTAACAAAACTCCATCGTGATACACTATTGGCGACATTCCTGATTCTCCCAGTTCAAAACCCCATAGATATTTACCAGTGATAGCATCAAGACAATAGAAATTAGGGGAATAAAAACCTTCCTGAGTAAGCAGTTTATCTTCTACAATTGTTGGCGTTCCAACAGGACCAGAGTTTTGGAAGTTGATATCGAAACCTTTTTCTGTTTTTGTAATATAGTCTAAAGGCGTCTTTGCAGGGATTGCTGGTGTGGATGAATGATTAATCACAAATCCCTGTTCGTTAATCTTTTGCTCGGCCATCATTCTTTCGATTTCGGCAGAACCACGATACCTACGCTGAATGTATGCTGAACCAAAACCAGGATTATTAGGAGCATCGACCAGATAAACCCCACGGTCATACTTTAGATTTACAATATAATCGGTACCTTTCTCTAACATAAACTTACACTGCCCATTCGCATCTGTTTTTCCACGATATACTTTTTCACTATTTTGAGCATCTACAAAAACATCCTCATTTGCTAGTGGTTCATCGTCGTAGTTGTTTAGTGTTACAGTAAAAAGCAAATGCGTTGACGACCCATTAGTTTGAGTAATACCTTGCTGGACAATCGTATCAGAGTTTGCAATTTCTTCAACATTGGTCTTTTCATAATTGAGTGAAACAGTAACTACAGAACCAGGATAATTAGGCAAAACAAAGACTTTAAGAGCTTCGACATTCTCGACATCTATTTCGAAATAATGACCTGCTGGCAGGTAGAAAGCTGCTATTCCAACAGAATTTGTAACGCCCTTGTATTTTACTTTATCGTTTACATCGAGAACCACCATCGACAAATTAGGCAAAAGAATTCCGCTTTTATCTCGGGCTTCAATATTTACTGTAGCAGCATTTGGCTGCCCTTTAAGTTGAGTTGGAGTAGCTGTTTTAAAAGTTAGTCCTTTACGATTGCATTTTTCGGGAGTAGAAAACACTTTTGCAGGATCGTAGGTTATAGTTTTAGTACCTTTGCCAGTTGAGTTTTCAGCCACCTTGTAAGTTGCAACATCTTTCATCTCGAGATAACTAAACGAATATACACCAGGCTCGCTAAGCGTAAACACAGCAGT
>CAZOHR010000430.1:0-2916 GCA_964579045.1 uncultured Bacteroidales bacterium
GGACATAAATATCAGTAAAAACGTATCTGCATAATGTGTCTTTTGCCCGTAGGGCATTAACCTTTTGCATAACTAGAGGCATATAAATTATTTAGTTGTATTTTAATGGGCTTAACTTAATGACATTGTGCCCGCGTCGCAACGACGACCATACATTACTATAATCTGTCTGTTTGGTGAATTATGTATTCTTTCTATGAATTATTATTCTATAATCAGTAGCCATTTGCAGTTGTTAAAAGTAGTTTTACTTTTAGAATAATAATTAGAAAAACTAATTCCAAGATTAAACCCACGCTATTTTCGCACTGAAATTAGCTAGTCCTTCATTCGATCAATCAATGAATTTACCTTTTCGCTAAGATTTGCTACTTCGCGATGCAAAACTGCATTATCGTCGTATGCTGCTGGTATCTCAGGGCTGATATAATTCACAAATTTCCAAATTTCCTTAATATCGCCAGCATCAATTGTATATGGATGATAAACTTTGTTAAGTGAATAAACGCCCAGTTTGCCCATAGCTTTTAACTTATTCTCGATGCACTTAAATACTATTCCATCATCGAGTGTAAGTACAATGCAGGCATCGCCATCTTTAAGAGAATACCAGTTCTGAATAAACTCCCCAGTAACATACGAGCCATCAGGAATAGGCAACATTGAATCACCACTTATCTGGAATGTACGATATTTTTTATCACGTGACAAAAATGGTAATTGGAAAACCGGCAAAACTTTCACATATTCGGGATCAGCAAAACCTCGAGTATAACCTGCCTTAGCTCTCAAATTTACAAGTTCAATATTTTCCTTATTGCTACTATCTACTGTGCCCGACAAAACCCTTAGAGTATTGCCACGAATATAGGATTCATTACCGTATTCAACTTGACGTAATTGACTTTCAGAAAAATCGACCAAATTAAGCTTTAACAGAACATCCACACTTACCGAAAAATACTCGCTTATTCTAATCAATGTTTCAAGTCCTGGCATCGAAACTTCATTCTCATAGCCGCTATAAGTTGGTCTTGGCACATTCAACGCAGAGGCCACATCTTCTTGTGTACGCTTTTTTCTTTTGCGAAGAACCTTAAGATTCGAATTTAAATACATATCTTTTTTTTGCAAATATAGAAAATGATTTTTTAATAAGCAAATTAATGATTGCTTTTTAAGCTAATTTATGTTAAAAATACATGTGTTGTTCTATTTGCAATTTGTCTTTTGATTTTTATCCATCTATTTTATTACTTTTGCAGCTTTAATTTTTCAAACATATTACTGATAATGATAACTGTATCAAACCTAAGAATACAATTTGGGAGTAAAAACCTTTTTCAGGAGGTAAACCTGAAGTTTATGGCGGGTAACTGCTACGGAGTGATTGGAGCAAACGGCGCAGGAAAATCTACATTTTTAAAGCTCATTTCGGGTGAGATTGATGCCACCGCAGGACATGTAAGTCTTGGTCCTGGCGAAAGACTTTCGGTATTAAGTCAGAATCATAATGCATTTGACGATTATTCAGTCCTTGACACTGTAATTAAAGGACACACCCATTTATGGGATTTGATGCGAGAAAAAGATGAGCTTTATGCAAAGGTTGATTTCTCGGAGAAAGATGGAGTAAAAGCTGCAAATCTAGAAGCAAAATTTGCTGACATGAACGGCTGGAATGCAGAAAATGATGCTGCTCAATTGCTAAGCGACTTAGGAATAAAAGAAGAATTTCATTATTCTATGATGAAGGATTTGAGTGGTAAGCAAAAAGTAAGGGTATTACTAGCTCAAGCACTTTTTGGCAATCCCGACAATCTTTTACTTGATGAGCCAACCAACGATCTAGACTTAGACACAGTTTTATGGCTCGAAAACTATTTATCGAATTACGAAAACACAGTTTTGGTTGTATCTCACGACAGGCATTTTTTAGATGCAATATCGACACATACTATCGACATCGACTATGGACAGATTTCGATGTTTGCTGGTAATTATAGCTTCTGGTACGAAAGCAGTCAACTTGCGTTAAGACAACAATTGGCTCAAAACAAAAAATCGGAAGAAAAACGTAGAGAGCTTTTAGAGTTTATTGCACGTTTCAGTGCAAATGTTGCAAAATCGAAGCAGACAACGAGCCGTAAAAAAATGATTGAGAAGTTGGATGTTGAAGAAATAAAGCCATCGAAAAGAAAATACCCAGGGATTATATTTAAACCTGAGCGCAAGGCTGGTGACAAGATACTTGAAGTTGTTGGTTTAAAGGCTCTCGGTGACGATGGTAAAGTTCTTTTCAAGGATGTGAATTTTACTGCAAATCGCGACGATAAAATTGTCTTTCTCTCAAAAGATCCGAGAGCAATGACAGCTTTATTTGAGATTATTAGTGGACATGCCGAACCAGTGAGCGGAAGCTATGAATGGGGACAAACAATTAGCAAAGCCTATTTGCCACTTGATAATTCTAATTATTTTAAGAAAGACATGACACTTTTCGACTGGCTTTGTCAGTTTACTAGTGAAACTACCGAAGTATATATCCGTGGTTACCTAGGAAAAATGCTTTTCTCTGGTGAGGATATCTACAAAAAAGTTGAAGTCCTTTCTGGTGGAGAAAAGATGAGATGTATGATTGCTAAGATGATGCTCATCGACGCTAATGCACTAATTTTAGACACTCCAACAAACCATTTAGATCTCGAATCAATTCAAGCTTTTAACAATACTCTTACTCGTTACCCAGGCAATATTTTTATGGCATCGCACGACCATGAGTTTATTCAGACTGTTGCAACTAGAATAATTGAGTTAACACCTAATGGAATAATAGATAGAATGACGGAATATGATGATTATATTTATGATGAAGGAATAAAAGCATTACGTCTGAAAATGTATAAAGTCTAAGTT
>CAZOHR010000431.1:0-2911 GCA_964579045.1 uncultured Bacteroidales bacterium
AAATTGACAAATGGTCGCATTAGGAATTTACTAAAGCAATTCCTTACTTTCCCCATTTTCCTCTTCCGCCGCTTCTGCTATCTTTATCGTCGCTGCGTTTTTTGAAGTTTCCGGGTTTATCGTCGCGTCTTTTGAATCCGCCTCTATCGTCGCCACCTTTGTTAAAGCCACCAGATTTGCGTCCGCCATCTTTTTTTACTTCGATTTTTAGACGTTTGCCAGCGTATCTTTTGTTGTTGAAGGCTTTTAGTACTGCTTCTTCCACCTTGGCATCCATTTCGAAGAATGTATAGCTTGGAAGGATTTCAATTTTACCAATTTCTGCTCCTGCAAGACTATCATTTGAATTGATTATGTCCATTAGTTTGAGCTTCGTTAGATCGTCTTTGGCACCAAGGGTAAGGAAGAATTTTGTAAGATTTGCAGATGAGTCTCTTTCACGTCCGCCTCTGCGTTCGAATTTATCGTCACCACCAAAATCATCACGTCGTGCTTTTTCTTCAATGTTAAGATCAGGTGCATTTTTGTAATATGTGAGGAATCTGTTGAATTCTACCGACACAAATCTTTTTATAAGATCTTCACGATTTAACCAGCTAAGTTTTTGTAAAATTACTGGTAAGAATTCTTCAATCTGATTATCAATTGTTTCTACTTTCTCAATTGTATCAATCATACTCATAAGCTGTTTCATGCAAATTTCTTTGCCACCTGGAACTTCTTTACGAGTGATTTTTCTTTTCAGAGTTTTTTCAATTTCTCTGATTTTATGCAATTCTTTGCTGTGAATAATTGATACAGATTCTCCTTTTTTTCCAGCTCTACCTGTACGTCCACTACGATGAATGTAAATTTCACGTTCGTCGGGTAGATTATAATTTATGATATGACTTAAATCGTTAACATCAAGTCCTCTGGCAGCAACATCGGTAGCAACTAGCAAATGTAGGTGGCCATTTCTGAATTTCTGCATTACATGGTCGCGCTGAGCTTGTGATAAATCTCCGTGAAGTGCGTCGGCATTATAACCATCCTGAATCAGTTTATCTGCAATTTCCTGAGTTTCGGCGCGTGTACGGCAAAATACAATTCCGTAAATATCAGGATTTATATCTGCAATTCGTTTTAGTGCAAGGTATCTGTTTTTAGCATTTACAAGGTAGTAAAAATGCTCAACATTTTCGGCTCCCGAGTTTTTTGTTCCTACCGACATCTCAAGAGGATCGTTCATGTATGTCTCAGCGATTTTCATAATCTCCTGAGGCATGGTTGCCGAGAAAAGCAATGTCTGTTTTTCTCTTGGTGTAGTATCGAGAATGGAATCAATATCTTCTTTAAATCCCATGTTAAGCATTTCGTCTGCTTCATCCAGAACCAAAAAGCTTATTTTGTCAATTTTTAAAACTCCACGTTTTATTAAATCCAAAACTCTACCTGGAGTTCCTGCAATAATATGTGATCCTTTTTTGATATCGCGAATCTGATTTTCGATCGAAGCACCACCGTATACAGCTGTGATTCTTACTTCGGGCATAAACTTCGCATAATTTGTCATATCTTTCGAAATCTGTATGCAGAGCTCGCGCGTAGGTGACAAAATAATGCACTGTGTGTTCTTTTTTGTTGTATCAATTTGCTGAAGTACTGGTAATCCAAATGCTGCAGTTTTTCCTGTCCCTGTCTGTGCCAATGCTACAAGGTCGCGTTTCGATCCAGCAATATGTGGGATTGTTTTTTCTTGTATTGGTGTTGGGGTTTCAAATCCTAATTCTGTGATGGCCGCGATGATTTCTGCGCTGAGGCCGTAATTTTCAAATGATGACATATAATCTTTATAATTTCAGGGCACAAAAGTACAACAATTTATTGATATAGCAGGATTTTATTTTATCACTGATAATTGATGGTCAATTTAGATTAGAATCTTAGCGATTTTTTAATATTTTAATCCTTCACATGAGTGTCCTTTGACAAGTAATTCGAATTCTATTTATAAAATAATCCAAAATTATTTTATAAATTAGAATCGTTAATGCCGATGCTACAAATAAATAGAACAATTTTGCGCAGCAAATAATTGACTTCGTCGAGGGCTTACGCCGTTAGCTGCGCTGAGCTTGCCACGTAAAAAGTGGCTGCGGTTGGACTATATTATATTCCGAAGCATCGGAACAGGTTGTGCAATCGGTATAATTATTTGGGAAAACTCACCATAAAAAATACGGTATAGTAATTAGCTTCCTCAATTCTGTCTTCTTCAGGATCAAACCATTGGCCTTTAAGAGGTCCTTCAACAACTTTAGTAAATACAACAGGAAGTCCAGTTTCATCAAAAGCAGATTTTATTTCTGTAATTACATCGTCAACATAAACAATTTCAGCTTTTGGAAGTCCATTAGTATAATACATTTTCCATGTGCCTGTCTTTAATCCCTGAGGAGTATAGTTTCCGTTAACAAGTGGCTGTCCATTTTTATTATTTACAATAAATTCACCAGTGGGTTTTCCTTTATCAGTAAAGCTTAGACTAGCTGTCAATTTCCCGTCTTCTGTCATAATTTTCCATTCTTTAACAGGAATGCCATTTACAAATTCTCCTTTGTAATTCAGCTTTCCATTCTCATAATAGGCTTCCCAAACTCCTGTTTCGACACCTTCAAGGGTGTATTTTTCGCGAGATTCTAGTTGGCCGTTCTCATAATAAATTTCCCATAAGCCACATTGCAAACCATGATTATAATTTTCAATCAATTCTACTTTGCCATTCTCGTAATAATATTTCCACTCTCCATGTTCGTCGCCATTTTCGTCGTATTGAATGGTGTACTCTACGTTGCCATTTGCGTATTTCGATGTTTCGGTTTGTGCAGATACAATGCAAAAGCTAAAGATTAGACTGACTAGAGATAAG
>CAZOHR010000432.1:0-2908 GCA_964579045.1 uncultured Bacteroidales bacterium
CTCCGATTTCATTCACTCCATCACCACAAATTATTAGCTTGTCAAAATGTTTGTCCACGAAAAGATTATTTGCTCCCCAGCCACCCATGCCGATTCCCATAATAAGATGTTTATCGGGGAAGCTGGTGCAAACTGTTTTCATTATCATTTCTTTTGCCTCTGTTTTGTCGAAAGCTTCGATAATAATATCGCAGTCAATAAAAAGTTGTTTAATCTTTTCGGGGTCTAGTTTAATGTCGTGACTTTCAACAATAATCTCAGGATTTATTCTTTCGATATTGTTTTTTAAAGTTGTAGCTTTTGGTAAACCAATCTGATCGTAAAAATAATATTGCCTGTTAAGGTTTGACTCTTCGATTTTGTCAAAGTCGGCAATTATCAATTTTCCAATACCAACTCTTGCAAGTGCTACAGCGCAATTGGAGCCTAGTCCACCACAACCAGCAATGCCAACAGTTTTTGTTTTGAGTACTCGTTTTATTTGTTCAAAAGTCATCGCAAATTAATTTGATTACTTACTTGCGCAAAATTAGTAAATATTTTTGTGAAAAGGGCTTGTTGTTTTGGACATTATGGCTGACTAAAATTGGAAAAGAGATTTATAAGGATTTTTGCCATAACAAGCAACTACATTCCGATAGCTTATCTGGAAGGGCCGTATGAAACGAGAGGTTCACTTACGGTTCTGTGAGAGGTTTGGGGGTGAAACTCCCCCTTACCTACTCGATTTTTCAATTTTTTAATCCAGTTTCCAATTTATTTGTCACTTCTCTTATTACCTTTTTATGAAGCCTATCTTTATATTGCTCTATAAATTCCAATACTGATTCGTTATCAATTTTTGCTAATTCGCGCAAAGCCCAAGAAAGTGCTTTTACAATCATATCATTATGGTCATCAACAACTAATCGACATATTTCAATTGTCCTTTTGCTATCTCCATAGCCACCTCTTGCTTTTTGATTTAATGAAACGGTCGCTACTATTGCTATTCGCCTAATCCAAAAATCATTAGAATTCAAATAGCTTTTAACCTTTTCTATGCTAATCAAATTCTCCCTCCAAGCACATCCAACCACAATCGCTCCAAAATAATCAACAGACAACCAATTGTCTAAATTTTTTTCTATACTTTCAATAAAATCTTCCGTGAGCGCTTTATAAAGATTCTTTTCTGTCTGTAAGTACTCAAAGGCTATTTGTTGCAATTCAAAAATATCCTTGTCGATTAGTTCTTTTATTAAATCTAATTTCTCTTGGTTATTAAGTGGTTTAGTCTGTTTACATAATTCTTTTAGAGCAATCTTTAAATTTGGAACAGTCACACCGATTACTTGCATTTTAGTTGGATATGATTTTTTCGCAAATTCAATTCGCTTAATATCTGCAAATACTTCAAGGGATTCCTTTATGTCAATAATCAAGTCTTTCATTTTTTATTTATTATGTATCTGCAAGCAGGTCTGTCCATTAAACTGACACATAACGGTGGCGGTATGGACTGCAAGGGTTTGCGGGCGGTTGTCCTATCAAGGTACACGAAAAGTTGAAGCGGGCGACAACGCTTCGAATACCTCTGAAACCCTTGTTGGCTATACCGCGTGTTGTGCACCGTAAATATTAAAATATATTGTCTAAAAATTTTCTTAATCTTTTCTCAACTTGGGTTTTACCTGCAATTGTGTTATCATAAAACAAAGTCCTAAAACTCGATACATCAAACGGTAATTTGGTTCTTTTCTTGTCACATAATAATATAGTCGGTTTACCTAAGGCATGAGAGTATCCAACCTCGTAAAATACATTTGGATTATCAGGGGTAATATCTGCAATTACCACAGATGCTTCTGTTATTGAATTTATAATATCCTCAATTATTGGATTTGTTGTATGATATTCATCAGCACGTACACAAACTACCCCAAATTCCTCCGTAACAGGTCTAATCACCTCCTCATAAAGTTGATTATATTCATCAGAAAATTGCATTATCACAAAAGCTTTTGGTTCTTGCTCACTTACCTTAAAATTCTTAATCTCTATCGGTTTTGAACTTTGCAGTAAAAGTCTAAGTTGAGATTTCCTAATTCTCTCAGAGGCAGTGCAAACTTTGACACCATTAACGAAAAGTTCTATTATTGAACCAAGTACTTTTATTTTAATATTATATTCTTTTCCAGTCTCAAATGTATCTTGTATTCCTGTTACACTCAGGTTTTCCCATTTTGTCCCAACTAATTTAATTATTCCATAAAGAAATCCATTAGTATTCAATCCAACTGTTACCAAGGGTAATCCTGAGTCGTAATTAAAAACAATCTGGCAAATCGAATTATTATCATCCGATTTTACCGAAAATTCAATCTCACCACTTTCAAAATCTTTATCCGACCCGATAATTGTACTCAGAAAGCCCTCTTGTCCAAGTTCATTTTTAAATTTCTCAGGTTTGTACTTGATGATATTTTTGGAAATATCAGCTTTCCCTTGTGTAATTATCCAGTTCATATTTTTAAGGTGTTTGATGGTCTCATTTTATGGTGCACAACATCTCCCTAAACGCAACCAGTTGCGTTTATATCTGCCTTAGCGGCAACTTGTAAAGTTTGCCAAAGTGCTGATATTGAACCACATATCCGTTTGTTGTCGGTTATCATTGGCTTTGGTTAATGTTGGGTTAATAATTTATTGCTTATCTAATGTTTTCAAAAATCAAATCTAAAACATTTAATTCGTTTATCAAAATAATTATTAAAAAGTATCTAAAGTTCCGCTTCACTTAGAGTTTTAATTACCTGATATTTTGTCAACAAGTATAAACCCAAATTTTTTTCTACTGTACATGTATCAAAGAAAAAGCCCTTTTTACAGGGCTTTAAAATTTATTGTAATGGTGTAATAACCTCAA
>CAZOHR010000433.1:0-2900 GCA_964579045.1 uncultured Bacteroidales bacterium
GTTGCTCTATTTTAAGAGAAGAAAGAATAGCTTTAACTGCTACAGCAGTACTATAACCAATGCTTTCAGCCCACGAAATGAACCGTTCTGTTTTTGTCAACTGAAAATTCGTCCACCATGTTAATTGAAAAACCGTCCACCTTAAGGCAAAAAAATAATACTGCAACGCTCCTTTCGTTTTTGATGCAAAATCAAGTGATAGAGTAAGTTTCCGCTTCTGTGGAAGCGGCTGAGCTAAATATTGTTGACGAACCTTGCTGCACTTTGTTTAGCAAGAACCCTGTACAATATTTACGCTCTCGGCTGTGGTTGCCATGTTTGTTTGGATTTTCTGCGTTTGCATCCACTCCTTTGTTTCTTTTAATCTAAAAGAGTTGCCATTCATATTCACCATATATGATTTATGCGTTAATCTATCAACCATTGCAGCTGTCATCACTGGGTCGTGAAAAATCTCACTCCAACGTTCAAAAGATAGATTGGTTGTAATAATTGTCGCCTTTCGATTGCTCCTTAGTGATAGATGCGTAAAAAGTAGCTCTGAACCCTCCTTATCGAATGAAATATAGCCTAATTCATCGGCTATTACCAAGTCATAACCAGCAAACTTATTGCCGAATGCTCTAAGCATCCTTTGTGAGCGGCTTTCTTTGAGCTGATTTATTAATAATGGTATTGTTGTAAATAGTACGCGATAGCCTTCTAAACAAGCTTTAATACCTAATCCAATTGCTAAATGACTTTTCCCCGTCCCTGGATTGCCTGCAAGTATTATGTTCTGCGCATATTTAATAAAATCTAAAGAAGTTAGTACTTTAAATTTCTTTTGAGCATCTTCAGGCAAGTCTTCTATGACAATATCTTCAAGATACTTTTTGTATGGAAATTCCGCAAGTCTAATTCTTGATTCTCTACCAGAACGTTGACGTTTATCAAATTCTTTTTCCAGTAATTTCAGCAAAAATGCTTCATAACTTAATTCTTGTGCATCAGCTTCATTAATCACCTCTTTGTAATTGTTTTTCATGGCTGACATCTTTAAGTAAGTAAGATATTCATCAATGGTTCTATAGGTTTCTTTGCGTATTTTGGTACTCATGCAATTACACCTATTGCATCAAATTTTTCAATAGAGATAGGCATTAGTGCAGCATAATTTTTTAGTTGCTCTTGCGACTTTTCAACAATAGTTGATTTTGTAGTATAAGCTACTTCTTGAAAATCGTCCTTTCGTTGACAAACAACCTTGATTTTTTCAATGCTAATATCTTTAGGAGATGCCGCTTCAACCTTTGTAATGGCTTGTTTGATGGTTTCCAAAGAGTGTTCTTTGCGCAAAAACATGAGTTCAATAAAAGCCTTATCCTTCCCTTTGAAATAGTTCTGGTAAATTGATTGCAAACCATCTTCTGCTTGTTTTAAAGCAATACTATTAGCTAATGCACCAGGCTTTCGCATAAATGTCTTTAGATAGTGATTAATATCAATCGACCATTCTTGTTTACCATAGCAGCGCTTGTGTTCGGCTATAAGCTCGCATTCATAAAAACAGCGAATATGAGTGGTATAAACTTTAGCAACAATGAATTTATTTACATAAGCATCAGGAACAGAATAGTGACAAGTGTCGATGTTGATGCTGGAGTATTTATCAACACGCGAATTTTCTATTCTTGCTGATTCATATTTGGGCATGCTGTGTATCAGAAATTCCTTTTCCGTAGCCATTCGTTCAACTGCTGTGCTATTGCTGAATAGTACTTGTGCACCAAGGTTTAACTTGTGACAAGTAGCTGTTAAATGCTCATTGGCAGCTTCTAAACTCTCAAAATGATCCATACCGCAAAAAGATTTACGTCTTACGAATTCTACGCTCTTTTCCACATGCCCTTTTTCGTTACCTTTAGCAATATTACAAAAGCGGAAAGTAAATTGATAGTACATTGATAGTTTACTCAATGCTTCAGTAGGTTCTTTTTCGTTAGTACCAACAAATCTTTTAACAGCAACCTTCATATTATCATACACAATGGTGCGATAAACGCCACCGATATGTTCAAAAAAAAGAGCGTGTGATTCAATAAAATCTGCAGTTTTTTGTTTCGGGAATAAAACGGCATAACGGTAATTGCTATACGCAGCGGTGAAAACGGCCATCTGAAACTTTCGCAACCGTCCAGCAATGTAAATATTAACATCACACCAATCAAACTCACAAACATCACCGGGTGTATAATCCATGCGAATAAAAGCTTCTTTCCCTTTATTCATAAGTTTTTTAACGGTATTACGAATAGTGGTGTAACCAATATTATATCCGGAGTCAGTTAAAGCTTCATGCATATCAATGATCTTTTTTTGTTGTTTACCTTGATGGTTTTGTTTTTTAAACTCATTTTCCGCTAAATAATCTTCAAGTTTATTGATAATCGCATCATTGAGTTTGCGTTTATCGCGGTTTGTTACATCATATTTGGGCTGTTCAACAATATCGGCAATAAGATCCGCTTGCTCTACGCCAGAAGCATTCCCTGATTCTAATACTCTTTGTTGTGCTTTCTTATACCTTTTGAGATATTTTCTGATAGTTTCACGATCAATGCCAGTTTCACGACTAATTGCTCTTTGAGATTTATTCTCCCGATAAAACTTGATAATTAGGTCTTGTTTTTGATTCAATGTAATCAACCTCCACACAACTCCTCTTATGTTATTTTAATTACATAAGAGTTTAAAGCAAAGTGGACGGTTTTTGAATTGATATTTTTTAAAAAAATGGCGTACTTTTAGAATAACATAAACATCCACGAGAATATAAGTGAATATGTCCACAAAAATAAGCCGTAGTTTTATATTTTTGTAATAAATTCCAAAATGTATCTCGCAAGGATTGTTGATCA
>CAZOHR010000434.1:0-2880 GCA_964579045.1 uncultured Bacteroidales bacterium
AAGTGGAAGAAGTGCCTAGAGTGCCTAAAGTGTCTAAAGTGCACTAGAGTACTTAATAGGAATTTAAAGTTGAAAAATAAAAAAATAAAATATAATATTAATCAATAAACCGTTGCCAAAAGTACTCTAGGCACTCTAGTGCACTCCAAGTACTCTAGGCACTTGAAAAATATTAACTATGGATAACAAAGAATTTGGCAAACAACTTGAAAAAAGAACAAAAGCATTTGCAATTAGTATATTGAGGCTGACATCACAGTTGCCGGATACTTCGGAAGGTAAAGTCTTAAGATATCAACTTGCAAAAGCGGCAACAAGTGTCGGAGCAAATTATCGTGAAGCGAACAGATCAAGAAGCAAACCTGATTTTAAGAACAAAATAACTATTTGTGAAACCGAAGCAAGTGAGTCAGGATACTGGCTTGAAATTATTGATGAGATGAACTGGCTTCCAATTGAAATAACTATGCCTGCATTAAAAGAAGCAGATGAACTTTTAGCAATATTCACGTCAATAGGAAGCAAATTATAAAAGGATGTCTAAATAATATTAACTGAACTAAGTTTCTCAAGTACTCTAGGCACTCTAGGCACTCTAAGTACTTTAGGCACTCAAAAAAGCGAAGCTATGGATAATATAAATCACGAATCAGGAAAACTTCACGTAACAGGTGAAGCAATATACATAGACGATATTCAGATGCCAGAACGTCTGTTGCACGGATATTTATTCACCAGTCCGCATGCACATGCTAGAATTAAATCATTTGATTTAGAGGCAGCAAAAGCCGTAAAAGGAGTTCACGCGGTTTTGTCATTCAAAGATATTCCAGGTCATAATCAGATGGGACCAGTGTTTCACGATGAACCCGTTTTGGCAGAAGGATTAGTA
This sequence comes from uncultured Bacteroidales bacterium, assembly GCA_964579045.1. GTDB lineage: Bacteria > Bacteroidota > Bacteroidia > Bacteroidales > ML635J-15 > Bact-19. The sequence goes on from CAZOHR010000434.1 coordinate 893, forward strand.
GAATTTATCGGACAAACTATATTTATTATTGCAGCCGAAAATCAGGAAGCCGCTGATGAAGCAAAAAAACTGATTAAAATTGAATTTGAACTTCTCGAACCTATACTTACAATTGAAGATGCTATTTCGAAAAGCTCTCTATTACAACCTGCAAGGAAAATAGAAAGTGGAAATATTGAAGATGGCTTTAATAAATCTTCTCACATTATCGAAGGAGAATTTCAATCAGGTGGGCAAGAACACTGGTACCTCGAAACTCAGATTTGTTTATGTGTGCCTGGCGAAGGAAACGAAATAAAAGCATTTAGCTCCACTCAGCATCCTTCCGAGACTCAGGCTATAATTTCCGAAGTGTTAGGTATTGGTAAAAACGAAATAGAAGTCGAATGTCGCAGACTTGGCGGTGGTTTTGGTGGTAAAGAAACTTCTGGAAACCATGTCGCTGCGTGGGCCTCGATTCTGGCAGTCAAAACCGGTAGACCAGTTAAAATCCGATTGTTCAGAGATGAAGATCAAAAAATAACTGGGAAACGTCACCCTTATCTTTACAAATACAAAGTGGGCTTTGATGTCAACGGTAAAATCATCTCTGCCGATATTCAACATTTCGCAGATGGAGGTTACGCAACCGATTTATCAATGGCTATTCTCGAAAGAGGAATGCTACATGCCGAAAATTCATATTATATTCCGAATATTCGCATTGTTGCCAAGGCTATGAAAACAAACTTAGCGTCAAATGTAGCTTTTCGCGGCTTCGGCGCACCACAGGGTATTTTGTGCATTGAGGAAATCACAGAAAGAATCGCCCATATTCTCAAAAAGGATGCTGCAGAAGTTAAATTCAATAACTTTTATGGCATCGAAAACAATAATATTGCACCGTATGGCGCCAAAATCGAAAACAATAGAATCTTGGTAATCTATAATCAACTTATTAAATCTGCTGATTACAAAAGCAGACGGAATGCAGTCAATGATTTCAATAAGCAAAATGAATTCTTTAAAAAAGGCCTAGCTATTACACCCGTAAAATTCGGAATTTCATTTACAACAGCATTTCTAAATCAGGCTGGTGCATTGATAAACATTTATAACGACGGAACAATCATTGTAAACCATGGCGGAGTTGAAATGGGACAGGGGCTATACACCAAAATAAGAAGGATTGCAGCATTAGAGTTCGGTGTCTCGATGAAAAAAATCAAAGTAACTGCCACAAACACATCAAAAGTTCCTAACACTTCCGCCACAGCAGCTTCGTCCGGAACAGATCTTAACGGTATGGCCGTTAAAGATGGAATTGATAAACTTAAGAATAGACTTGCAGCATTTGCAGCAGAACAGATAAGCACAATTCACAGCAAACCAGCAAAAAAGAGAAGAATTGTTTTCGAAAACGATTGTGTTTTTGATAGCAATTTTCCGGAGATCGTTTTTAAATTTAATGACTTGGTTTCCAAAGCTTACCTTAACCAGGTTAGTCTCAGTGCGACAGGATATTACAAAACTCCAGACATTCAATTCGACAGAGCAACAGGAATAGGCAAACCATTTCATTATTATGCTTTTGGCATGGCGGTTACCGAGGTTCTGGTTGACACATTAACTGGTAGAACCAAGGTTTTACGAGCAGATATTTTACACGATGTTGGCGAATCGATTATTCCAAATATAGACAAAGGCCAGGTCGAAGGTGCGTTTGTGCAGGGTTTGGGTTGGGTTACCAGCGAGGATATGAAGTATGACAAAGACGGAAATCTTTTAAACCATTCTCCAGACACATACAAAATCCCTACAATCCAAGATATCCCCGATGATTTTAGAGTAGAACTTTTAAAAGGCTATCCTAATCCTGGAACAATAAGACGTAGCAAGGCTGTTGGAGAACCTCCTTTTGTACTTGCTTTATCCGCTTGGTTTGCAATTAAAGATGCTATTTCGGCAGTCGCAAATCACAGCAAAGAACCAAATCTTAAACTCCCAGC
>CAZOHR010000435.1:0-2868 GCA_964579045.1 uncultured Bacteroidales bacterium
AGGAAATACCTTTGCCTTTCAATTCTCTTTCGCCCGGAACACCCATTAAATTTGGTGAAGTTCCTGTTGCGATGATGATTTTCTTAGCCCTGATGGTTTCAAATTCATCAATAATTACTTCTTTTTTATCGAGATCTATTTTAGAAACATCAACTGCAACTTTATAGCTTGTTCCACAAAGTTTGGTTTGTTCCGACATATTGTGAGACAACATATAGCCTGGTTGGGGATCTATAAATCCAGGATAATTAGATACTTCATGTGTTGTAGAAACCTGACCGCCCGGAAGTGCTATGTCAATTAAAACTGTATTTATCTTTGACTGACAAAGATATAATCCAGCTGTTAAACCACCTGGACCTGCTCCTAAAATAAGTACATCAAATTCGGAAACTGCTGGTTTTATTTGTGATTTAATTTCTTTAACTCTTTCTGGAGCAAGCATATTATCAAGTTCCTGGATAATATCACTTCTTTTGATACCGCCACTAAGGCTTGTTTCCAATTGAACTCCATTATCGAAAAAAAGGAGTGTAGGAGAAGACTTAACACCTAATTTTTCTGCTAAAGGTTTATTTTGCTGACGAAACATTTTTACAAACTTAATGTCATTACCATATAGCTTTGCCAAACCTTCAAACTTAGGTGCAACAGCTTCGCATGGAGGACATTCTGTTGAATAAAAATCGAGAACTACTTTTCCTCCATTGATAATTTCTTTTTCAAATTCTTCTGATGTTATTTCTTTCATTATGTGTGATTTTTAATTTTTTATTGCGTTTATCGGATTATGATTGTTTACTCTATCTTTTACAATTAATGTTGTGCAAGCAGATTTTATTTGTTTCTGAAACAAAATATCATGACCGAGACATAGTCCAATTGTTATTGTTAAATCAACTTCTTCATTATTAATTTGTTCTGCCTGAGCCAACGGATTACAGCTTACCTTTTCAATTTTACTTTTGTCATTTATTTCTGATTGCTTAAAACCACCGGTAGTGCATGATACAGGAATGATTTTAAATCCCGATTCACGGAAAATCTGTGTAATCAAGGCTGTATCTTTTTCCATTCCATAACAATATGCAATACCAATGCGATGATAGTTCATATTTTTTGAAAATTCAATAATTTCCTGCAACCTTGATAAAGTGCCGGCTCTGCCATGATCTACCAATTCAGCAGCAGCCTGAACAATTTTTTGATTATGAGGTAAATGATAAGTAATTATCAAATTCTCATTTTCAAATTTTTGAGCATTACAACTTTCTGTTGTTCTGCATGTTTTAGTATTACATTTAATGCAATCCACTTTTTATTTTATAATATGTAATTAATTCTTTATAAATAAGCTGCAAATCCCAATTCTAATAATTGTTTTACAGGTCGACAGTCAGTAGAACATACATTTCCTGTTCGGTTTTTGGCTACTGAACCACAGCCACCACCACAAGCCAATTGCATGCTGCAACTGTTACATTCATTGATAGTTGTTACATCTCTGTTTTCCCATTCAGCTATCATTTCTTCTTTGCGGTTCACTTCCGGGTAAAAAGTTCCTAAAGCTTCGCCTTCTTTGCCAACAGTTGCTGTACACGAATAAATCTGACCGGTATAATCAAAAGCCCATTCAGTTTTGCAAGCAGGACAAGCATCAAATAAAGGTTCGGGTAATTCGCCGTTTTCTGCAAGAAACTTAGAAACCGAAAATGCAGGTTTGTGAAATTCAATAATGTTTGGATATTGTTTTACCAGATTATAAATACTTTCGTATAATGAAATCCTGCTGAATAATTTTTCGGAAGTTGCCTGACAATGATGTAATTCGTAATTTCTTCCCAACTGCGTTTTGAAAAGCGGATTTTTAGTCCAGCCTTTATCAATAGCAAATTCTGCCATTTCAGGAAGTCCGTTAATATTCTCTTTATCAACAACCATACGAAGATTTACAGGTAAATTATTATTCAGACATGCATCAATTCCATTTACAATTTTCTCAAAACTAGCTCCACCCCCTTTTAAAAATCTTCTTTTGTCATGCGTTTCTCCTACACCATCCAAAGTTACTTGAATTTCACGGATTCGGGCAGTTTTCAGTAAATCAACATAATCTGTAAGAGAATAACCATTGGTAACAAAGCAAACATCAAGCTCAGATTTATTTGCATTTTGCAAAAGATAAGAAATTAACTCCCTTTGTTTGGGTGAGTTAAGTAATGGTTCGCCACCAAAAACAGTGATGTATTTTTTTCTTCCTGCAAATTCATTGTTAATATAATCGAAAAAAGCATCAATAATTTCATTTGTAAGTTCTTGTTTTACTGAAGTATATTCATCCTGATAACAGTAAGTGCATGCAAAATTGCATGTATAATTCGGAACAAAAAACAACTGAATTTCATCATCGTCTCTATCATCAATAAAGTTGAGGTATTTATTTCTGTAAAGTCGCTCTTCTTCGTTTTTGTCAACAAAATATCCTTGTTCTGTCAGTTTTTCCATAAAATCAGGATCAATTTCTTTGGTTTTATGGTAATCCTGAAGCATTTTTGCTTCTTCCGGAGTTAAAATATCAGCACTTCCGCAAAGCAGATTTACGATAAAATAATTGTCTGAATCGGCAATTTTTGAGAAGATATTATGTTTGGAATATTGCATTTGAAAATTGTTTTTGAAATGATATTTTTGCTACAATGTTTACTTCAACTTTTCATTAACCCTAAGGGTCTTTCAGACCCTTAGGATTATATAAGAGAACATTACGACTTTTTTACTAATCGTGGCAACCAACAACAACTTTAGAAGTTTTAGCACAGCATTGTGCAGTTTGTTTGTTGTTCGATTTTTTTGTACTGTCTTTTTCGT
>CAZOHR010000436.1:0-2839 GCA_964579045.1 uncultured Bacteroidales bacterium
TAATAAGTTTGGCTGGTTCATACGATTCACTCTCAAAGAAAGATTCTTCATCATCGCTGTAAAAACGTGTCAATGTGAGGTCTATTTCTACTTCGGCAGCATCATACTTATCATTAATCATTATAAGATTACCTGATTTTACCATTGCTTCGCCATTGGTTTCCAACTGGATATTTTCGAGGCTAACATCTGCATAGGTTCCAAAGATCTTCATTCGTTTTTGAAGGTACTTATAATCAACCTGTCGCATCCAAACAAGCTTGCTCAACTCTGTTACCAAAGTGTAAGTTTTTGTGGTTTTAACTTCAAATTTTCTCTCCTTTTCTGATGATGACCCAGAACCGCAGGCAGCAAGAAAACATACCAATACCCCAACAAAAATTAAATTTCTCATAATGCTAATTACTTGGTTGATTTTACAAAGATAATAATTTTCGTAAATATTTAGAAGGTAACTAGAATAAATATTTCGATGAAAATAAATTTGACCTACTAAAATTCGGCAATCTCAATATTTGAACCAGCCTTAACAGAATCTACTATAACACTAGTTTGAAACATTTCTTCAACCTCAATTACGCTTACATCATCAATATAATAATATGCATAATTGAAGTCTGAATTTCCATTTTGCATCATATAGTTTGTAGAATAGTTATTATTAAAATTTCCGATTGTTAGAAACTTCTCCCCTCCTTGAGCTTCATATATCCCTTCAATAGCAACCCAATAGTCTTGGTTCAACATAAGTTTACCTATTGGATTTTCGACTACCGGAATACCCTCAAGAACTTCTTTATTACCAATCTTTATTTGATCCACTGTAACACATGCTCCAATACCATCAACAGCAAAACGAGAATTAGATGAATTACAAACCCAGAATTTAATCTTGTATTTCTTACCTTTTACAAGTTCTGCTGTTAGTTCATTTTGTATGTACTCTCGATAGATAACTGGTTTTTCCCCAGTGATTTTGTTATCTTGTGTAAAATTCTGTCGCAGAATAATACCACAGTATCCATTACCAGAATGAGCATACATTTTACCAGCAAAGTTATTTGGCACACCAGCGTCTCCATCACAGCAAACGTTAAAATAATCAGGAGTACCTTTTGATGGCACAAACCAATCGGGAATTAATTTACGTTCAGGATTATAGACAATTCCTTTGGGACAAACAGAATAATCCTCAAAAGAAGGATTTCTCACAAGGTTCTCTCCAATTTCAACAATTTTTAATTCCTCCTGAAAGAACATTCTTCGAATATTATTGATATAGCTCAATGTGTCGTTATTCACATTTAGAGGCTGCAATGGTTCTACAATTCCGCTCAATTCGGGCAGCTTAGTAAAACCTTCACGATTAAATACAAAATTCTGCTGATTCGAAAAATCTGTGACTTTTTGAATTGCATTCTGAGTTTCCTCTTCCTGAATCTGAGTTACTGATATGCTTGAATCTATTTCAGTATTAACAGTCTTAGGCAATTGACTAATTTTTGCACCACCATTTAATGAGTTCACGCAAAAGATTGCCATACCAATCACAATCATGAGAGATAGACCGATATAAAAACTCTTTTTCCCGTCTTGATTCGGCAATGATTTTTCGATTTCTGTCCATACATCGGGCGCCTCGAAGACTGGCAATTCGTTTATAGCAATATGTAATTTATCCTCTTTCATAGCCGTAGGTTTTTTGTAAAATTGATTGAAGTTTTTTCTTAGCATAATGAAGTTGAGATTTGGATGTTCCCTCCGAAATAGCCAACATATTGGCAATTTCCTTGTGTGAATATCCTTCAACTTCGTAAAGTACAAAAACGCTTCTGTAACCTTCGTCCAGCATAATGATTGCCTTATGCAATTCTTCGCCGCTCAAATCTGAAACAAAATCAGGCTCGGGCTCTCTAATTTCTGACTCAGGTACAAAATTCAATTTTCTCAACTTCCGGATGGCATGACGGACCATAATTATCTTTATCCAAGAACCTAAACTAGCTTCGGCTCGGAAAGAAATCATACCCTTAAACACGTCAATAAAGCCTTCCTGAAGAGCATCTTTTGCATCATCATGATTACCAGTTATGCGTAAACAAATTGAGAACATAGCATTTTTATAATCGTCATAAATCTGCTTTTGCGATGCTCTGTCATTATTTAAACAGCCCTGAATCAATATTTGCGTTTTCTGCGTTTCCATAATTGCTCTAAAGTGCAGGCTTATTTCAAAAAGGTTGTATAGGTTCTAAAAAAATAACGAAAAAGTATTAATTTTTGTTGTTTGGGCAAAACTTCATGAGTCGCTAATACATCAGCCCGAAAAGCCAAAGAGGAATTTTATTGCCATAACCAACTTCCATATTATCGGCTGCTATAAAAGAGTTTTCTATTCCGGCAATCTGTTTATAGCTCTTGGTTGCTCCGCCTATTTCAAAGGTATATTTGCTGTCAATTAGAAAATCGCCAGTTTTGGAGGCTTTAACAATATGTGACTGCAACATTTGATTCATAAAGAAAATCTCGCGCATTGTACCATCAAAATTTTCCTTAGCTGAATTGAGCGCAAACAGTAAATTTGTATTATTTAGATAAATCTTATCTGGTTTTGTAAGGTAACCCATAGCTGATCCCTCTATCTGAATTCCCTTTATCAGGTTTGCCCTGTCAAGAGCCTTCAACAAGCGCAAAAGTACATCTCTGCTAAGACCTACAGTCCTGCTTAAATCAGAAATATTCACTTTAAACGGCACACTGTCTGCAAGTACCGCAACCAACTGCCTTAGTTTAAAGCTTGTGTGATAGTTTATTCCCTCAATAATTTGCAATTCACTTT
>CAZOHR010000437.1:0-2818 GCA_964579045.1 uncultured Bacteroidales bacterium
CACATTCAATTGAGAATTATGAAGAACAAACAATTAACTATGCTTTAGCAAAAAAGATTATGGAAATGAAGCAATATCAGTATTTGAATGGAGTATTTGTTAGTGGCAATTTAAAATGTACCATGTTTGGCAAAATAAAGTGTACCACTTAATTTACCAAAATTAAGATGATTCTCCAAAAGGAGGATCAAATGGAAGGAGCACTAATGTATCATATGGTACAACAACTACGATCTCAAGAGAAGTCCAACCGCGAGATCTCTCGAGTATTAGGTATTCACCGAAATACTGTTGTCAAATTGTTTAGTATGGACCCAATTGAAGCTCAGAAATATTTCGAAACTAATGTGTACAGAAGAAGCGAATTTGATCAGTATTTTGATTTCATAACAGATACTTTCAAACGATATTCAAAAATAACCATGACCCGATTATATGAGTTACTTACAGAAAAATATCCAGAGATTAAAGCAGGTTCGAGAGCTTTTAGACATTATGTGTTGAGCAATGAGTTAAAAAAAGATTGTACTGCTGCCAGAAAACGATATTATGAGCCTGTAGTGCATTACAAACTGGGTAATTTGATACAAGTCGATCTGGGAGAGTTAAATGTTCTATTTAAGGATTCCAATAAGACATTTAAAGTATATTTTGTTTGTTTTGTACTTTGTTGGTCTCGTTACATGTATGTTACATTTTCAACAACACCCTATAATACAAGGAAATTTATAGAAGCTCACAATGAAGCTTTTGAGTATTTTGGAGCTTATCCATCGGAAATACTTTATGATCAGACTAAGCTTGTGGTCATCAAAGAAGAATATAGAGAATTAATACTAAATGATGCCTTTGGTAAATATGCATTTCAAATCGGATTTAAAGTCAGTGCCTGTGAAGGTTATGATCCAGAGAGCAAGGGAATGGTAGAGAAAGCTGTTAGTTTTATCAAATCTTCCTTTTTGGTTGGCAGTGAATTTTCTGGGATCGATGATTTACGCAAACAATCATTAGAATGGTTACAAAAAGCCAATAACAGAGTGCATGGAACAACAAAATTAGTGCCTTCTGAGCAGTTTAAAATAGAGATAAAGAGTATGTCTTTATTTAATGGAGCTATGCTTGCAACGGATTACCGTATAGCAGACAAAACCAGTCTGATTAATTACAAGGGTCTAAAATATTCAATACCAACAATATATCAAAGTATGCAAGTGAGAATTAAGGAAAAAGAGCAGATTTTGTATATATATGAATCCCAAAATGATATCCTTATTACTCAATGGGATTTATTAACTCATCAGGAACCGATTAATAAAAACAATAATCATTATCGGGATTATCGTGAAAGTCTAGAGCAGATAAAAGAAAGAGTTATTAAGAGACTCACAGCCGTATATATAATTGATACTGAGATATTTATGAATAAACTATCAAAGACCTGCCCGAGAAATATCAGGGATCAATACAGAGGGTTGGAAAAGCTTATTACTCATTACACACCTGATCTTTGGTCTCAATGTACATCTGTAATATCAGCCTTACCTGAAATCAGTTGTACAAGAGTAGAAAAGATTTTGAAAGAAATGTTTCAAACAACGATAGTAAAACAACAAAAAGAGAAATTTGACAATCAGAGACAAGAGCCAGAAAAAGACAATTTTCGTAAAATCAGCCAATATGACGAAATCATAAAAGACAAGGAGATGTTATGATAATCCAGATGAAAGAAGATTTAAAAAGAATAAAATGCTATCATATGTCGAGTTCTCTGGATGAATGTATCAGTAAAGGTAAAGAACAAGATCTGAGTAATGTTGAATTTTTTAAAAGAATGCTTGAAAGCGAGATAAGCGGACGCAATAAGCACAATCTGAGCACTAATATGCGAACAGCAACACTTCCTTGTGAAAAGAATATCGAACAGTTTGATTTTAAATTTCAAACCTCAATAACCAAAAAGCAAGTTAATGAATGGTTGTCTTTTGAATGGATCGATAATCGTCAGAACCTTCTTTTACTGGGAGCACCAGGAGTAGGAAAGACTCATCTTGCCATAGCAACAGCTTTGGAAGCTCTCTATAGGGGATATAAGGTAAAGTTTTATAGCATGAATGAGTTTGTAGAAGAGATGATAATACAAGAAATAAATCGAACAAGTAAGAAATGGTTATTGAAATTAATGAAATTTGATTTAATTATTTTGGATGAACTTGGTTATTTGCCTGTGGACAGCAAATATACCCATCTATTTTTTAGATTTGTAAATGAATGCTATGAATATAGATCATTAATAGTAACATCCAATAAAGTTCCATCTCAATGGGGTGTATATTTTGGAGATGAATCTGTAGCAATGGCTATCCTGGACAGACTGCTTCACCGTTCAACAGTGATAAAAATGAAAGGAGATAGTTACCGATTACGAGATAAGCTTGAAAGTAGTACAAAACAAAAAGATGGTGATCAATAGAATGCTATTTTTCATAATAAATGAATTCTATTGATGTTTAATTATCAATGGGAAGTGGTACATTTTAAACTTCCAAAAGTGGTACAAAACAAATTTCCATTGACAAAAGAGACTAAGAGGACACAGAGGAAGGCAAAGAGAGAAGGGAGATAGAGAAATATTTATAACAAGTACTTTTCAATACTCTTAGTTCTTAACTCTTTGAACTCGGTGCCTCTAGCGAAGCGATTGTTTTTAAAAAGTGAATAAACAAAGAGACTAAGAGGACACAGAGGAAGGCAAAGAGGAAAGGATTTTTGCCACCGATCTGCACCGATTTCCACTGATCTAAAAACGGGTTTGTCCACT
>CAZOHR010000438.1:0-2817 GCA_964579045.1 uncultured Bacteroidales bacterium
GCTCGATTATTCTAAACAAATTTATCATCGGCACTTTGCATGTCGGCTGGCTACAGTTCTAAAATGCTTGTCCGTTCACAAGGCCTGAGCTGGCTCGCCGTTTTTCCATGGCCCTCGCGCGTCGCAACGACGATTATTCAAATCTATAATTCGATAAATCATTTTTCAATATTCATTGCCCCTCCAGAAATATTGTTGTTATTCTAAATTCAGTAACAATTGCTTTTGATTCCTAGTCTAGACTCATTGCAAGAAGGTACTAAAAAAAATCAGCCTCATCCTTTCTGGATAAAGCTGACCAAATATTTATTAGGCATAGCCTTTGTTTTTAATTACACATCAATTTTTGCATAAGTAGCATTAGCTTCAATAAACTCGCGACGTGGGGCAACTTCGTCACCCATGAGCATTGCAAAAATATGATCAGCTTCTCCAGCATTTTCTATACTTACCTGACGTAAAGTACGAGTATCAGGATTCATGGTTGTGTCCCACAGTTGCTCAGCGTTCATTTCTCCAAGACCTTTGTACCTCTGAATATGCAAACCAGTTTCTTTTCCTTGACCAAGTCTCTCAATTATCTCAGCTCTATCTTTTTCTGACCAAGCATATTGCTCCTGTTTTCCTTTTTTGATAAGATAAAGTGGAGGAGTGGCAATGTAGATAAATCCTCCCTCAATCAATGCCTTCATATAGCGGAAGAAGAAGGTCATAATCAAGGTTGCGATGTGACTACCATCGACATCGGCATCGGTCATGATTATTATTTTGTGATATCTAAGTTTGTCAATATTTAGAGCTTTGCTATCTTCTTCGGTTCCAATAGTTACACCAAGTGCGGTATAGATATTACGAATTTCTTCGCTATCGAAAACTCTATGTGGCATTGCTTTTTCAACATTTAGAATCTTACCTCTAAGTGGTAAAATCGCCTGAAAGTTTCTGTCACGGCCCTGTTTTGCAGTACCACCAGCAGAGTCCCCTTCCACAAGGTATAACTCACATTTACCGGGGTCTTTATCTGAACAGTCGGCTAGTTTACCTGGCAAACCTGCACCACCAAGAACATTCTTACGCTGAACCAGCTCACGCGCTTTACGAGCAGCATGACGTGCAGTAGCAGCAAGAATAACCTTATCTACAATTGCTTTAGCATCTTTTGGGTTTTCCTCGAGATAAATCTTCAATAATCCACTTACTGCTTGGTCAACAGAAATACTAACGTCAGAGTTTCCGAGTTTAGTTTTAGTCTGACCTTCGAACTGAGGTTCTTGAACTTTAACAGAAATAACTGCTGTTAGTCCTTCTCTAAAGTCATCACCACTGATATCGAATTTAAGTTTTGACAACAATCCCGATTCGTCGGCATATGCCTTAAGTGTTCTTGTGAGTCCACGTCTAAAACCAGTTAGATGAGTACCACCTTCAATAGTGTTAATATTATTTACATAGGAGTGAATATTCTCTGTAAATGAAGTATTGTATTGTAAAGCTATTTCAACAGGAACATCATTTTTCTCGGTTGAAACATGAATAACGTTTTCGATAAGCTTTTCGCGACCAGCATCTAGGTAATCAACAAATTCCTTTAGTCCTTCTTGTGAGAAAAATCTCTTAATCCTTGGTTCACCATCTTCGTTAACCTGTCTTTTATCGACAAGAGTCAAGGCAATTCCTTTATTCAGATACGCTAATTCACGAAGTCGAGTAGCTAAAATATCAAACTGATATTCGCCAGTAGTGAAAATTGTTAAGTCAGGAGTAAACTCGATTGTTGTTCCTGTTTCGGTACTTGTACCAACCTCAGCAACTGGAGCAAGTGGTTTTCCAATAGAATACTCTTGGCGATACAATTTACCATTTCTACGAACGGTAGCAATAAGCTGAGATGACAATGCATTTACACAAGATACCCCAACACCATGAAGACCACCCGAAACTTTATATGAATCTTTGTCGAACTTACCACCAGCATGTAGAACAGTCATAACAACTTCCAAAGCAGATTTGCCTTCTTTTTCGTGCATATCAACAGGAATACCACGACCATTATCATCAACTTTGATTGAATTATCTGGATTTATTGTAACCAGAATTGTATCACAATGTCCAGCTAATGCTTCATCAATTGAATTATCCACAACCTCATATACCAAGTGGTGCAATCCTCTAACTCCGATATCACCAATGTACATCGCAGGACGCTTACGAACAGCCTCGAGACCTTCTAAAACTTGAATACTGTCTGCTGAATAATCGCCGTTTCCATTTCCGTTTCCATTTCCGTTCCCTTCTGCATTTGCCGCTTTCAGCAAGGGTTCTAAGTTGTCATTAATATCACTCATACTAATTATCTTCTAATTTTTTTAAGGATTACAAATGTAGTAAAAATACTTGGCAGACCAACAAGTTTACTTCACAAAAAACGATATAGTTATCAACAATTCTTTCAAATATAAACGACTGATTACCAGCGTTTTACAACAAATTGTTAATAGACAGTGATAACTTGAAAAAAGATAGGAAAAATCTAATAAAACTTAATGATTTTTATCTATTAATTAGGGGCTACTGAACCTTCAGCTCCCCGCAGTCAAAATCTCACACCAATTCCAAATAGAGTCTTTTTAATTGTGAGTTTGGCATAACCAAAAACACAAAATATGAAATTGTTAAATTATAAAATAAATATTGCATCGTAGAATTTGCTATTTTCATTGCTTAACTTTTTTGCTATTATATAAACAAGTTCTTTTGGTAAATTTTTTATCTATTTTGATGTTAGATTACTCAATCTCGTTGACATGATAAATTGTG
>CAZOHR010000439.1:0-2802 GCA_964579045.1 uncultured Bacteroidales bacterium
TAGAATCAGGGACTTTATCTTCCATTCCTAATCCTAAAAATTTTTTAAAACTTAAGCGTCAAATAGTCCCCACGTAGAAAAAGGCGAATAAAAATGGAATAATTAACTCTGGAAAGGAGTTAATTATGAAAAAAGAAGAAAAACAGAGATATTGGTCAAAAAAAGTAGCAGAATATACAAGAAGCGGCAAAACAAAGGAAGAATGGTGCCTAAAGAAAAATATCAGCCTGAAACAATTTAGCTACTGGTTGAAACAGTTTTCCAAAGAACCCACAGGAACTCAATGGCTGCCTGTCAAAATAAAGGAAGACAACAAGCATTTAACTGTCGCTGTGCTGAATATCAAAATCGGAGAAATAAGCATTGAAGTTTCTACAGGCTTTGATAAAGAACTTTTAGCAGAAGTCTTAAATACACTGAAATCTTTATGATAAATACAGGAATTGGCAGAGTATATCTGGCAGCAGGAAAAACGGATATGCGAAAATCAATCGACGGACTGGCTGCAATAGTACAAGAAAGCTTTAAACTCGACCCGTTTTCTAACAGTCTGTTTGTGTTCTGTAATAAAAATTGCAATAAATTAAAAATTCTTCAGTGGGAACACAATGGATTTTGGCTTCACTACCGCAGGCTTGAAAGAGGAGTTTTTCGATGGCCGAAAGAAATTAATGCCTCGACATTGTTGCTGAGCAGCAGAGAATTACAGTGGCTGTTGGACGGATTATCTCTTTCTCAAAAAGAAGCCCACAAAAAAATACCCGCAAGCTTAGTCATATGATAGCAATTTATGCTTGTTTATTCTTTAAGCGTGATATAATAAGGACATGAGAGATACAGTACAAACAATAGAGAATCTGCAAGCGGAAAATTGGCTTTTGAAAGAAGAAAAAGCTCAGCTTGAAGTGAAATTAAAGTGGTTCGAAGAACAAAACCGTCTTCACCTGAATAAAATTTTTGGAAGCTCTAGCGAAAAAACAAGTCCTGAACAGATTTCTATTTTTAATGAGGCGGAATCAGAAGCAAAACCTGAAATTCCCGAACCTGCGGTTGAACAAATAACCTACAAACGTAAGAAAAAACAAGGACAAAGGGAAGAAATGCTGAAAGACCTTCCTGTAGAGACCATAGAATACTGCTTGCCCGAAGAAAAACAAAATTGCGATTGCGGCGGCAGTCTTCACATTATGAGCAAAGAAGTAAGAAAAGAACTTAAAATAGTGCCCGCGCAAGTAAGCGTTGTTGAACATGTTCAATATATCTACTCTTGCCGCGATTGTGAAATAAATAACACGAACACAACTGTTAAAATCGCTAAAATGCCCGCGCCTCCAATCCCTAAAAGTATTGCTTCATCATCTGCCATTGCCTACGTAATGAGCGAAAAATTCGTAAAAAGCATTCCTTTATACAGACAGGAACAGGAATGGCAAAGAATGGGCATTGAAATCTCCCGACAAAATATGGCAAATTGGATGATACAATCTTCGGACAGGTGGTTGACTCCAATTTATAATAGAATGCGGGAGCATTTGCTGCAAAAAAACATTCTTCATGCAGACGAAACGACTCTTCAGGTATTGAAAGAACCGGGACGAAATGCTGATTCCAATTCTTACATGTGGTTGTACAGAACCGGAAGGGACGAACCCCCAATCGTTTTGTACGATTATCAAACAACTCGAGCAGGAAAACATCCGACAAAATTCTTGAAAGATTTTAAGGGATACCTTCATACAGATGGATATAGCGGCTATAATCTTGTTTCAGAAATTACTTTGGTTGGATGCTGGGCACATGCAAGGCGTTATTATATGGAAGCATTGAAAGCTATGCCGCCTAAAAAAGATAATAATCCTACAGCGACTGATGAAGGTTTGGCATTTTGTAATAAACTTTTTGAAATAGAAAGAGAATTACATGATTTAACTGACGAAGAAAGATATGAAGGTCGTCTTAAAAAGAGCCTTCCCGTGCTTAATGATTTCAAAGACTGGCTTCAGTATCAAAGCAGGAGGGCAGCTCCAAAAACTCCGTTGGGAAAAGCTGTTCATTATTGCCGAAACCAATGGAAAAAACTTACTGCATTTCTTTTGAATGGGCGACTGGAGATTGACAATAATCGAGCTGAAAGATCTATAAAGCCGTTTGTAATCGGGAGAAAGAACTGGTTATTCAGCAATACTCCGAAAGGAGCTGCTTCAAGCGCTGTAATTTACAGTATTGTCGAAACAGCAAAGGGAAATGGGTTAAATCCTTTTGATTACCTGAAATATTTGTTTGACAGGTTGCCTAATGTGGATATCAGTGATAAAAAAGTTCTTGATGATTTTATACCCTGGTCTTCTTCTTTGCCGAAAACGTGTCGGATAATAAATATTATGTAAAATCCGATTATTTTGCCGGGTTATGAAATCTTTGCTCTGGATCTTATTTTATTTTCGTTAAAACAATTTCTGCAAGAACTGATTTTCTTTTTTCCAAAACAGATAATTTTTTGAGGATATACATTTTTTTCGCTTTTTAGGAAAATTTTTGGTGCAGGTTTTTTGGGCAAAATTTTATTAAAAAAGCATTTTCTATGTGTGGATTATTTGACGCTTACAAATAAAAGATATAAAAGAAATAAAGAAGAGGCAGAAAAAACCCTTCAAAACCGTGATTACCGTGGTTATATTAATTTGCATGCGAAACCCTATAGATTAGATCCTTTAATGGAAATTTTTAACATGGCAGACGCAGACGATAAAATAAAAGCTGAATTATTAACAGACACTTGGACTTTGATTGAAAAGCCAAGTG
>CAZOHR010000440.1:0-2794 GCA_964579045.1 uncultured Bacteroidales bacterium
TCCAACGAAATTCTCTCAGGAACAGCTTTGCCAAATAGTACTGTTGAGGTTTTTGTAAGCACGGGAGAGGAAAATGCGAATGAGTATTTGGGGAGTGTGGTTGTTGATGGGGATGCGGATTGGAGTATTGAGGTGAGTACTTGGTATGAATATTTTGCTTTCAATCAAACAGATATTTCGAAAAACACTTCTAAGCTAAATTTCACAAAAAATAATCCTGTAGATTTGGAAGACTCTACTACAAATAATCATGGAATAATAAGCATTGACACTGTGCCAATTTATAATGGTGACAACCCTAATCCGTTTCCAGTAATTCAATACACAGTTTGCCCAAATGCATCGCCAATAATGATGTACAGTGGTGAAAACGCTACTCGACCAGATGATCCATATGAAGTAATGTTTTGGTGTGGGACATGCGAGTATTATAGTGGTGCAATGGGTTATTGTATGAATGAAAATATTATCATTGATGAAAATTGTGATATAACAAACGGGAATACTCCTGAATTAGGACCTGTTGTTTTTTTCGACCCATCCACACATGATCCTGGAACATACATAATAAATGCACAATATGGACATGGCACTATTGTTTCATTCTGGACAGAACACGTAATAATAATAGTTCTTGAAACTCCAGACGCCACTATCACCCCAGTCGATCCAATTTGCGAAAACGCTAATTCAATAAACCTTACTGCTGCCACTCCTGGCGGGGTATGGTCTGGTAATGGGATCACCAACTCAGCATCTGGAACTTTCAATCCTGCCGTTGCCGAAGTTGGCACTCACCAAATTATATATAATATTTCTGATGCCGATTGTCCTGGTTCTGATACAATTTTCATCGAAGTCTTAGCAATCCCCATCATCACTGCTAGCAACAATGGCCCAGTTTGCGAAGGATTTCCTGTTATTTTTACAAGTACGCCAAATAGCACAGATTTAACATATCACTGGTCTAGCGACACTGATTTTGAGATAGTTAATCCAAATAATTCTGGATTCATTATTCCGGCTGCACAACTTGCCGATGCTGGAGATTATACGGTAACTGTTTCTGCTGTCAATGAATGTAGAAATCAAGCGGTAACCACACTTGACGTTTATCCTAATCCAATTATAACAATTACAGCTTCAGATCCCGCAGTCTGTAACAACACTCCTGTTGCCCTTACCGCACAGGGTCCAGGCGTAAGTTTCGAGTGGAGTACTGGCGAAACAACTCACACTATTTCGGTAAATCAAGGAAACACTTCATACTCGGTTACCGTTGTTGACCAGCATGGTTGTATCGGAATGGATTCAATATTTGTTGGAGAAAGCAATATTGAAATTGCCTTAGTTGGAAGTCAAGGTACTTGTGGAAACGAAAACGAGGGTTTAATCTCAATAGAAGCAAACGAAGGCACAGAACCATACGCATACGAGTGGACAGGCCCTGGACCATTTAGTGCAAATACTCCAACAATAAACAATCTTTATCCAGGAACCTACACAGTAACAGTTACCGACGATGCGCAATGTTCCTTAACGGCAACTTATATAGTAGAAGAATTGGAAACGCCTGAGCTTGCAATAACAGATGATATAATTTGTACTGATGCAAATAATGGTGCTCTTGCAGTAAGTGTTACAAATATGTTGGGTACTTTTAACTTCCAATGGTCTGGTGGACAAAATACCGCTACAATTTTCAATCAAGGTGCAGGTAACTATTCGGTTACCGTAACTGCAACAAATTCATGTTCTGCTTCTATTTCAACAGATATTTATAATTATCCAGTTCCTGTGGTTACTATTACTGCATCTGAACCTGTAATTTGTAGTCAAGAACCAGTTACCCTTGATGCTGGGGGGTGGGAAACATATTTATGGAGTTCTGATGCTGCAACAACCCAACAAATAGTAACAAGCACTATTAACAATGATTATTCAGTTACAATCACAGATGAAAACGATTGCGAAGGATATGCTACTTATCATACCATTGGAAGCAATATGACCATAAAAGATACAATTATTATTCACACTTGCGAAGGGCAAAACACTGGTTCAATTGATATAACTGTAATTGGAGGCTATGGTACGTTAAGTTATTCATGGTCTGGACCTGATGATTTTGAAGCAAATACCGAAGATATTAGTAACTTGTTCGCAGGAATTTATACTGTTGCAATTGAAGATGATAACCCTTGTGAAATTGTTGCGTCTTTTGTGGTGCTTGCAGGAGAAAATCCAACATTAGAGGCTACTGGCGGACATGTGTGTAACGGAGCAGCAACAGGCGAAGCCGAAGTTATAGTAATAAACCCGCCAGGCACATACAATTACCTATGGAATACAGGAGCTGTAACTCCAGTTATTACTGATTTGGTTCCAGGATCTTATTCTGTAACAGTAATAAATGATTTGACCGGTTGCAGCGCAGAAGCACATGCAACAATTGAAGATTATATTGTTAATGCAGAGTTTAGCCTTAACGACGATTGTTTGGATCTTGTTAGAATCTGGAATGAATATTTCAATATTAATTTTGATTTTGAGTATAATACAATTGATTGGGAAAATTATGATTTTTACTGGGATTTAGGCAATGGAACTACCAGTACTGAAACTACAGTGCCTGTTGACTATACCTTGGATGGATATTATTGCGTAACAGCTACGGTCTCACGAGAAGAGTGTATTAGTACAAGTTCAGAAACTGTTTATGTTTACCCTCAAAGGTGTTATTGTATGGAAAGCAGTTTCGACTCTGGCTATTATGAGGATTACACTGTAAATT
>CAZOHR010000441.1:0-2790 GCA_964579045.1 uncultured Bacteroidales bacterium
GATCTCCAGCTTTTAGTGCCTCTGCAATAAGCGAACTTGAAATCCTTAGTAAAGAGCGGCCAGGAAGAAGTATTACTGAACCAAAGAAGAAAACTGTTGAATACACACCCGTTGAACTAAGGTCACAATAATGGTTAATTAGATATCTGTCCAACTGCATAATCATCACACCACTAAAACCTGAAATCATTCCAAATGCAGCCACGCTAACAATTTCGCGCAAAAATGCAGGTTTAAATATTTTGAATGAAGGTTTAATCAAGAATTGCTTTTTATAAATCAGCAGTAAAGCAATCAGAAGCACTGGGACACCATACGAATAGGTATAGAATATAATAAAATCATTAAAATCAAATATTCCTTTCCAGTATAGAATAATACCTACAAGATTTAATACCCTTAACAACAATTCTTTCACAAAAAGTCCAAACGAGGCATTAAAAAGTATTCGGTTATAAGTGTCGATTAGGAAGTAAAAAATCGTAACAAATATGAGCGGAATAAGTAAATAAATATATTGGGCAAATAGCGGCGACTTTTCGATATTCTCTGCAATAAGATATGGTTTCGAAATATAGTAAGCTCCAGTACATAGTAAAAACCCTAATGTTCCAACGGCGAGCAGAAAAAATAAAAATCCATGATGTTGATTCTTCTGGTCGCGGAAATATGGGAATTGCCTGATAGTAACATTTATCATCCCCATGCTTCCAAACTGTCCAAAAATAGACGCGATAGCGACAAGTAGATTTGTTAAACCAATTTCGTCGGTAGAGAAAATATTAGGCATTACAAGACCAACATTAATAAAGCCGATTGCAGCTCCAAGATATGAGTAAATCGAACCTTTTATGGATTGTCGTGCAATAATTCCCATTGACTATACTTTAGAATAATAGTTTTTCTTTTGATTTAAGATTCTCTGGAGTGAGTTTAAAAACTGCCGACACATTAGAGATTGATTTCAGGCTTGCAGATAACTCTTCGATAGAACTAAACTTTTCGTTGTCGAAAACCATTACAAAAAAATCAATATTTTTCAATTCCTCAATTAAGAATCCTGCTTTTCCTTTATTTGATACAATTTTACATTTACAATTACCAGAAAAATCGAAACTTTCGTAAACGCTAAAAATCTGGAACTCTGGATAACGAGCATCAATAATTTCAAGATCCTTGGTTTTAATAAATTCTAGGTCCATCAACTGACTGCAATTCCATGAAAATTTATAATCATCATCAGTAGAAGCAATTCCTAGCAGTTGAAAACTGTATTCCGGGACATATTTAAATTTCTTTGTTTTCATTTACACAAAAGTAAACAATAAATAATGATTTTTATTACTTGAGTTTAAATATTAGGCTAGGAAAACACACAATTTATGTGTTTATATTCTCTTCTCGAATTTTTTGGAATAATTCTCTTTGAGTTTTTTCAATGCCTCAAAAGAAGCGTTCTGTTCTGCTTCTTTTTTTGACCAACCCTTTCCTTCGGCAAGATAAAGATTGTCTAAACAAATTTCGCAATAGAAATGGTGAATTTTTTCGTTGACTTCACAATTCTCGAAAGTGTTGATGGTGATATCGAGTTTGTGTTTTTGCAATAATTGCAGCAATCTTGATTTATGATCAGCATTTTGCTTCATCAAATTATTCAAATCGAAGTACTGGTTAATTATTTTCAGAATAAACAACTTACAGTACTTATAACCTCTATCAAAATACACAGCACCGGTAAGAGCTTCGAGAGAATTTCCAGCCATGTTTTTCATAGATGATTTTGCCGAATTGCGAAAAACAATAATATCATCGATTTTTAACTCAATTGCAATTTCATTGAGACTTTTTCTATTTACTATTGAAGATCTTAAGATTGACAAGTTGCCTTCATTGGCTTTAGGAAATTTGGTATAGAGTACATCGCTAACAACTGCACTTATAATAGAATCGCCAATAAACTCTAATCGTTCATTATTATAAATTTCTCCATCACGTCTAATTCCTGCAGACGAATGGCGCAATGCTGTTTTATAAAGATTAAGATTATGTGGTTTAAAGCCTAAGATTAATTTTAAGCTAGCAATAAGATTTTTGTCATCACGACTTTTCCTCTTTAGAAGAAAAAATATCATTAGATTTGTTATTCTACCTTTTTAAACACTACACAAGTATTATGTCCGCCAAATCCAAATGTATTGCTCATAGCATATTTAACATTTCGTTTCTGGGCTTTATGTAAAGTTAGGTTAAATCGAGGATCAATATTTTCGTCCTGCTGCTTATGATTAATTGTTGGAGGAACAACTCCGTCAACGAGTGACATAATTGCAAATGAAGCCTCCATAGCTCCAGCAGCACCTAGTAAATGACCAACAATAGACTTAGTAGAACTGATATTAAGTTTGAAAGCATGTTCACCAAAGACATCGGTAATTGCTTTTAATTCAGCAATATCTCCAAGTGGAGTCGAAGTTCCATGAACGTTGATATAATCAATATCTTCAGGATTAATATGAGCATCACGAATCGCATTTTTCATAACAATTGCTGCGCCCAATCCATCGGGATGAGGAGCTACTAGATGATATGCATCAGCAGATAAACCTGCACCAACAACTTCGGCATAAATCTTAGCACCTCTTGCTTTTGCGTGTTCGTATTCTTCGAGAATTAAACCACATCCGCCTTCACCCATAACAAATCCGTCGCGGGTAGCACAAAACGGGCGTGAAGCTGTTTTATACTCTTCATTATTTGAAGATGTTGCTTGCATGGACTGAAAACCGCCCA
>CAZOHR010000442.1:0-2784 GCA_964579045.1 uncultured Bacteroidales bacterium
TTTCGGGTACAAATATATGAATTTATTTTCACATTATACCTTATTGGGTATAATATTTTAAATATTTTGTGAAATTATACCTTATCGGGTATAAACTAATGTTTGCAAAGGTGATTATGCCTGATTGGGTATAAATTAGCCTCATGGTGCGACCGCAGGTTCGACTTACTTCGACACTTCGAGCTGCCTCAGTGCATCGCTGCGCTCAGCACAAGTCGCTCACTGCATCGCCTTCGAGGTCGAAGAGCTTACTGCTGTATATTAATCTCACCACAGCGCCCCAGCTGGGCCTACTAATCCAATACAGGCGTAGTGGCAACAGTTAAGTCATAATCCACTTTGTTAATTTTTCTTAATTCAAAATTAACGATAATGTTTTTAAACTCTTTGAATTTCTCTTGCTTACGCTTTATCATATCATCGAATAAATGCAAAATTTTAAGATTATCTGGCATAACCTCAAAAATCTCATCTTTTGCAGATTGAATATGCTTTTCATCCTTCTCACCCATTATTGCTGCATTCCACACCAAAACCCCAAACGAAAGATTTAATTTTACATCTGAAATATTATCAGTTTTACTCATAAGAGGTTCAATATAGTACTTCAATAATTCGGAATATTTTACACCTGATAGATTGAGTTGTGTTTCAACGCCTTCTTTTGCACTCTTTTCCTGTAATGCCTTAGCCGCTGGACCTAAGCCCTGTTCGACTAATGCAATCTGTTCTCTTATTCTTTTGGCTTCTCTAAGCTTTTTGGCTCTTTTAATATTTTCTGCTTTTCCCATTTTATTATTCGAATTTATGTTGCTGAAACTCGATTATTTACTAAAAATCCTTTGACAATTTAACTAAATCTTTTAGTTCTTTATTACTTAGTTCTCCAATCCATTTTTCGCCAGAGCTTACGGTTAAATCTGCCAATTCTCGTTTGTCTCTAATCATCTCATCAATTCGTTCCTCGAGAGTTCCTTTGTTAATTAAACGATGTACGATAACTTTGTTTTGTTGACCGATTCTGTAGGCTCTATCTGTTGCTTGATTTTCGACCGCTGGGTTCCACCACAAATCATAATGAATAACATTTTGTGCCTGGGTTAAATTAAGACCTGTGCCACCAGCTTTTAGCGATAAAATAAAAATCTTTTTATGTGCTTTGGTCTGAAAATCTTCAACTAAAGTTTCTCTTTCCTTACGTGATAGCGACCCATGCAAAAACAAAGGCTCAGTTTTTAGTTCTCTCCTTATTAGTGTTTGAAGTAAATCGCCCATCTCTTTGTATTGAGTGAAAATCAATGTTTTTTCATTGTTTTCGATAATTGTATTAAGCAACTCAAATAAAACCGCTATTTTTCCTGAAAGTTCTGGTGCATTCGAGCCCGATTTTAAATATTGATATGGATGATTCCCGATTTGTTTTAACGCAATCATCATTTTAAGTACCATGCCTTTGCGCTCAATACCGTCGCTTTTTTCTATGACTTCCATCGCATTTTTAACAGTACTTTCGTAAAGAGCTGCCTGTTGCTTTGTTAGCGTGCTGTACTGATTGTTTTCAATCTTATCTGGCAAATCACTGATAATGCTCTTGTCGTTTTTCATTCGACGCATTATAAATGGAGAAGTAATTTTCTTAAATACCTCTAATTTGTTGTGACTTCTCTCAATAGTAATCGGCTTTACAAACTCATCAGTAAAATTCTTAATTGATCCTAAATATCCTTTATTTGTAAAATCAAAAATGCTCCAATATTCACTTAGTCTATTTTCTACCGGCGTTCCACTAAGTGCAATTTTAATATCTGCATGTATTGATTTTACAGCTTTAGTTTGGTCGGTATTATGATTCTTGATGTTTTGTGCTTCATCAATTATGAATACTTGCCATTTCTGTTTATTTAATAAATTCGCATCCGAACGCGCAGTCCCATAAGAAGTTAGAAGAATTTCTTTATCGTTCAATTCTTTAATATCGCGATTGCTCCCATGGTAAATCAAGTAATTTAAGTCAGGGGCAAATTTTTGCAATTCCTTGCTCCAGTTTGTAAGCAAGCTTGTTGGGGCAATTATAAGAGCTTTTTGCTTCTTAAAAAACAAATCTTCTTTAAACTTTAATAAAATCGCAATTGTTTGTATGGTTTTTCCCAAGCCCATGTCGTCGGCAAGTATGCTTCCAAAACCAATTTTAGAATTTTTATACATCCACTCGAATCCCCTTAACTGATATGGACGTAATTCTCCCTTTAGTCCAGTTGGTAAAGGAATTGGGTCGTTATTAGTAAATTGACTTAAAATTTGCTCTAATTCATCTGTGAGAAGTATTTTTTCACCACGATATTCGTTAGCAAATAATACCTGCAACATTTGATGTTTGCTTAGTTTATGATCATCCCTAATATGTTTTAATAGTTTATCTAAATCTTCTTTACTAACATGAATAAAATTATCTCTGATTTTAATTATCCCATCAATTCCTTTAACCAATTTCAAAAATTCGTTTTCACTTAATAAATCATCACCAATTGCAACTTGCCATTCAAAATCCAGAATAGACAATAAATCCATATAAGTTTTAACAGCTTGGGTTGAAGTGCTTTTAATTTTAAGTGAAGGAGCTGGTTTAATAATGTTTTTTAGCGATTTGTCTAAAAGAACTTCAACGCCTAGCAAACTTAAAACCGGAATCATTTGAAGCAAAAAATCTGCGAATTTCTCAGAATTATAACGGATAATATGCTTGTCGGGACTATTAATAATTGCATTTAGTTCTGGAAAGTGATC
>CAZOHR010000443.1:0-2780 GCA_964579045.1 uncultured Bacteroidales bacterium
TTTTGCTGTTGTTTCGGAGAGCGACAGAGCCATCATCCAGAGAAAGAATGTTACTCCCATTTCGAAAATCCCAACATAAGTTACACCAATTACTCCGTTCAATCCTGGAAGTTTAATGCTTTGAGTAATCAGCCCGTAAATTGCAACAAATGCAAAGCCGAAGACAAAATTCATAAAAAGTTTAACTGTTTCGTTGCGTTTATCTCTTACATTCAAAAGCCAGAAGACAGCCCAAATTAGCGTGCTGATTACTGCTAGTATTACTCCGTAAGTGTTTGTAAATTTGAAATCAAGAATCTTACCACCAGTAGCAATTACAAAACTTCCTGCAAACGAAACAAGGATTGCCATAATGCTTAAAAATCCAATTTTCTGTTTTAGTATTGGAATTGATAAAAGTACCCGCACCACAGGCCACAAAAAATGCAAGGTAAGAGCTTCCTGGGCAAGCAGTAAATCATAAGCCTGAAACAGAATAAGATAGTAAAGGAAAGGATTTATCAGTCCCATAAAAGCTGAACTAAAAATCTCACGTGTAGTTTGCTGCTTAATAAGAGACCATTGTCTTTTTACTGTAATAAAAACAACAAAAACCAGCAACGAAACCAAAACCGACCAAAACAACAAATTTACGTAATCAACTTCACGCAAAGCTAGCTTAAACGCCGAGCCCACTGTTGCCCAGCATAGAACTGCTGCAGATGCAAAGAGATATGCTTTGGTTTGGTTTTTCATTTTGCAATTATATTGATTTTTTTTAATAATCTCTGTCATTTTCGAATTATTAAAAATGTTATCTATATCTGTAAATAAAAAAGAACAAAGATAATTTTTTGAAACGGTCAAATTCATGGTTTTGACCTACAAAACCTTATCTTTGCAAAAAAACCTATCCAAAATGTGTGGTCGTTTTATTCTTGTTCAGAAACTTGAAAAACTGGAAGCTCGGTTTAATGTGACTGCTGTGCCTGGCCTAGATTTTACACCATCTTATAATATTTCGCCGGGCAATACGAGTTTAATAATTGCACAAGATGCTCCCGATAAAATAATGCCTGCTGTCTTTGGGTTAACGCCATTTTGGTCGGATAAGGCTATGTATTTGTTTAATGCTCGTGCTGAAGGAGACAGAAATAAAGAAAACGATCCTGATTTTCGAGGCGCAAAGGATATTATTAACAAACCGGCATTTCGTAAACCGATTCGCAGTCAACGTTGCCTTATTCCTGCCGATGCATTCATTGAAGGAACGACTGCTGAAGGTTTGTCAAAGCCTTTTTTAGTATTTCTGAAAAATAAAGTTCGTCCGTTTGCCTTTGCTGGAATTTATGATGACTGGAAAAATCCACAGACAAATGAGATTGTGCGCAGCTTCTCAATTATTACCACCACGGCAAATTCTTTGATGCAGAAAATTCCACATCATCGCTGCCCAATTATTGTTCCAGCATACCTCGAAAAACGTTGGATAAGTGGAAAAACTGCTCTTACCGACATAACTGATATGTTGAAACCATACGATGCTTCATTAATGAATGCCTATGAAATTGCTGATAGTATAAAGAATCCGAAGAATGACTCCGCCGATCTTATTAAAGCAGTAGGAGAGACTTTGGAACCAGAAGTAGAGGTAAACATTAAAAACACTTTGTCGAATCAAGGTTTTGGAAGGAATAACAGACACTTTTAAAATTTTCTTATAAATCCTTTTGTCGAATAAGCATGAATTATTTTTGAATAAGGATTTTTTTTCTACATTTTTGTCAGCTAAACAATTTAATAATGAAAAAAGTATTTTTAGTTTTAGTCATTATTGCACTTTCAACATTATTGAAGGCTCAAAGCACAAATCCTCTTGTGGTTGTTGATACTGTTCTTAGTGGTAAGTACAAAGTGGTTTTATTTAGCGATTTAACTTGGAAATATGTAAATCATGATAGCATTTCAGCACTGATTAAAAGGCAGGATTCTGTAGAATTATATCATTTCGCACTTCGAAATAGAATTTACATACCTGATAGCGCCACTGTTTTTTCAGAAAAGTGGGACACTGTTAATATTTTTGGTTATGGTGGTATTGATTATAAAACTGCTCAAGACACACTCTCAATTCCATTGGTTAGCGATACTTCGGGCTTTGTAATTCCTTGCTCGGGTTGGTTACAGGGAGGCTTTGGCTGGAGACATGGTTATAGACATAATGCTGTAGATATTGATTTAAAAACAGGGGATACAGTAGTTTGTGCCTTTGATGGTATAGTAAGATACTCGGGTTGGAATGTTGGAGGTTACGGAAACCTTGTGATCATTCGTCATTACAACGGATTGGAGACATATTATGCCCATCTCTCAAAATTACAGTGTAAGATTAATCAACCAGTAAAGGCAGGTCAGTTAATTGGATTAGGTGGGAGTACAGGACGTTCCTATGCACCACATCTTCATTTCGAAACTCGATACAAAGACAATCCTTTCGATCCGAAGTATATTATTGATTTTGAAACAAAAAAACTCAAAACAGACACCGTCGTATTTTTCCCACTGATATTTACACATATTCCACAAGCGTCACCAGCAACTGGCAATAGCTCTGGAACCTACTCACAAGTATCTGACTATAGTTTACAAAATGTTTCAGATGCAGATGTTCATATTGTAAAAAGTGGTGATACACTGTGGGCAATTTCTAATAAATATGGAGTTTCTATCAAACATCTTTGTTCTCTTAACGGAATTACAGAATTCACAACTTTGAAGTTGGGGCAAAAACTAAGAATTAA
>CAZOHR010000444.1:0-2775 GCA_964579045.1 uncultured Bacteroidales bacterium
GAGCTTAGGTCTGCACCACATTCTATTCCAGGATCGAAAACATAAACAGTTTCTCCTTGAAATGTGTATTTGTCAACTTTTCCGTCTTCACAAGCAATTGGCTCAAATTCGGAGATTTTTGTAATAATGCAATCTGGGGTGCCTCTTGCTATGTCTGGCTTTTCACACGACAAAAAACATACACTTGGGCCGACAAGTATCAATAATATAACTGATAAAGATTTTAGAATTTTCATAGTAATTTAGTTATAGTTTACATTATAACGCAGAAATTACAAAAAAGAGTGCTTAGAACCAGTTTCTTTTAAAAATTTGGAAAGTTTCGGCGGCTTTAAAATTGTCACTGTTTTCATATTTGACATATCCAAGTTGATTATTTAGCAATTTGGTTCTGCCGATAGTAAATTCTGGAATACTCTGGTGGTGATGTCCATATATCCAAAAATTTGGCCCATGTTCTTCAATAAGCTCATATAATTCAACAGCAAAAGCATCATTTAGTACATCGTTTTTAAACCGTACTGGATAATTGAGAAAAGTAGGAATATGATGAGTGAGTACAACAGTTTCTTCATCAATGTTTTCTTGTAATGCTCTAGTAATAAACTCGAGGCATTCCTCATGAACTTGATTGAAAACTGTGGCAGACAATTTCCAACCGTTATATCTGATAAATCTAAAATCGTTCATATTGTACTCAATCATGCCGTGATTTCGGTCACCTATTTTGGACCATAAAGTTGAAGCGATGATTTTTATCCCCGATTCGTCAATCACAGTATTATTAAGAAGAGTTACATTAGGTAAAATGCGTTCGCTAAATCTGCCTTTCCTTTCAGCAAGATTATAGTTATAATATTCATGGTTGCCAGGTATCCAATAAGTCTGTCGAAAAGTATCCGACAAAAAAGCAAAGAAATCTTTATGTTTATCAATTTCCTGAAATAGCACAATGTCTCCCGCTAATAATAGAACCTCAGCTTCTGGTTTTAGAGGTTTTTCTCTCAAAAACTTTTTGTTGTCAGGAAACTCTATGTGGAGGTCAGAGCAGTATTGAAACTTCATTTATATTCATGATTTAAATGTAAAATTAAGATTAATCATGAGAATACCAAAAGTTTTAATCAAAAATGCGAATAATCTTTTTTAAAATTCTTAGGAGAATAATTTTAGGATATGCTTTTTCGCTCGAAAAATAATAAGCAATGCAATCGGTATTAGCTTGTAGGGTAGAAGTGATACAAAGCTTTTCTGAAAGTGAAGTTTTGTTTAGTAACAACATTGTTAGTAACACATGTGTTACTAACAATGTTGTTACTACGCACAGCTGTTCATTACCAATGGACGCAGCACTATGTTTTGTATTTTATTTGCCAATTTATTACAACTCGCGTTGCAACCATATTTTAAAAACCGGGTCAATTAGAGATACCTTTTGTCCCGAAATATCAACGAGTTCTTTTTTTTCCAGAGCTTTTTTTATTCGAGCAACATTTGCCGAACTTGACAGATTGTACTTTTTTAAAACATCAGAATTTGTGAATCCTGATTCGTTTCCATCAGCCAATGCCTTTAAGAAATTTAGCTGATAAGAACTGAGACCATCTATATATTGATAGAACAAAATGCCGTTCTGGTTCAGTAAATCATCGTAAGCTTCATCGAATTCGTCATCGCCTGCAATTACTGTGGTTTTTGTCCATAAAAGCCAGGCAAACTGCTGCACATAAGATGAATGATTTTCAACTGATGTGCAGATTTTTTCTGCTAGTTGTTGTGAAATTTGTTTGCCAGTTTTTTCAAAGCGTAAACAAATGTATGCTATCCAATCATGAGTTGATATTTTTTGTAGAAACATCAAATCGCCGAATTGATAAAAAGGCATGCTTTGCTTTGAAAACATTCCATTAAGTACGTGCATCTTGCTGCCATACAAACAATAACTTACTTTATTCTGTAGTTGCCAGACGCTTCGCATTTTCTTCTGAAAGTTTTTGGAATCGCTGAATTCAGCAACTTGTTGAAATTCATCAATGCAAACGACTATTGTAATATTCTTTTCTTCAGCTATCTTTTGAGGAAGATTTAAAATCTCATTCTCCGATTGCCAATCTGCATCTATATCAAAAGATATTGAAAAATCAACAGAAGAATCAGTTCCCAAATTAATCTTTGGTGACAATCTCGCCAAAAATCTTTTTGCGTAATCTAACCATTCCTCAAGTCTATTTGAAGTTTGCCTTATAACTTCGGTTGCAAAAACGCGGTAAAATTCCTTTTCGGAACGACACAAAAAAGCATCGATGCTAACAACTTTTACTTCACCAGCCTCATTATTTATAATTGTTGCCACTTTTTTCACCAAAGAAGTCTTTCCCCATCGGCGAGGCGAAACAATTATTGTGTTTATACCGCTTCTGAAGTTCGCAGAAAGACGAACTGCTTCAAACTCTCGGTCCGTAAAGTTGTCACCAGATGTTGCTTTGCCAAAGATAAATGATTTGTCCATATCTTAAAATTTTACCGTTTTACAATGCAAATATAAGCAATTTTATTTAGTAACAACGTTGTTAGTAACAATATTGTTACTAACAATGTTGTTACTCGTGTAAGGCGTTGATATATAGGTGTTTAATGATGTTTTTGTCTTAAAATAAAAATGCGATTTTCATATAAATATTTCATTTTTGAAATTTCAATTTTATAATTTATCTTTACCACATGATTTGTTTTCCGAACATAAAAATAAATATCGGTCTTGATATTATTTCGAGA
>CAZOHR010000445.1:0-314 GCA_964579045.1 uncultured Bacteroidales bacterium
GATCTTGCTGCAATAGAATTGTTTAATAATAGCTTATCACAAAAGTCATTTCACAATTTCCCTGAGCTCAAAGTTATTTATAGTCTATCTATTACAAATAAAGATACCATTGTTTTTCATGGCCTTACTAATGAATCACAAACATGTTTAGGAAAAATCGTGATTACAAATGATATCCCGCAAATAACAAATATTAATATTATTCAAGCATGTAGTCATTATTATCAGATATTTTTCACAGATTCAGAATCTGGATGGTATAAATCAGGCACAGATTTAGTGTACACCGAAGACTTGGGATTATCAGAGAGTAT
>CAZOHR010000445.1:324-2768 GCA_964579045.1 uncultured Bacteroidales bacterium
TACAATGTTGGGGACTTCGATTTTTACGATTCGATGCATGGAGTAATTCGTTCTCTTGATGAAAGTTGTTATAAATTTACGGAAGATGGAGGATTGAATTGGATTAGTAGTAAATCAG
The DNA here is from genome assembly GCA_964579045.1 of uncultured Bacteroidales bacterium. Classification (GTDB taxonomy): domain Bacteria; phylum Bacteroidota; class Bacteroidia; order Bacteroidales; family ML635J-15; genus Bact-19. The sequence goes on from CAZOHR010000445.1 coordinate 443, forward strand.
ATCGTACTGATTTTCGTATTGATGGCTTTAAAATGACTTCTGAAAACACAGTTCATTCAATTCATCACTGGACTGGGACTACTGGCGTAGCATACTATTCTCTCCACATTTCAGGCAATCCCCAAGCAATACCTATATATAGTTTTTACTGCGGAAGTCCAAGTGCCTCAAAGGGGTTTACTTTTGGGTCACAGACTTACTGGTTAGATGAGCAATACGATTTAACTATTTTGCTTAACACCGACTATTATACTAAAGTGCAAGAACCCAAAATTATTGATAATATTAGCTTGTTCCCTACTCCTGCAAGCAACCAATTACAAATTAGTTTATCAGACGGGTTTAATAATAATGTTAAAATCTCAATTATAAACGAGTTAGGTCAATCAGTTTATTCATCTGATATTTACTTACAAGAAAACACATGTTTGGATATAAGCAATTTAGTGCCCGGCATTTATACTCTAAGTCTAATTACCGAAAACAAATTAACTTCTAAAAGATTTATCAAAATGTAAATTTCACGAATTTTTGAACTAAGTCTGCGAAATTGGTTCGATGATTTTTAACCATATTAAACTAATTTATTATTTGTTGCAACATTTATTGTTTTAACTTGTTTATTGAGAAAAATAAGAAAGTTAAAATGATGAATTATATTTTACATAAAGCCGAAACACGTGGAAATGCTGACCATGGATGGCTAAAAACCCATCACACATTTAGTTTTGCAAATTACTACGATCCTGAAAGGGTACATTTTGGGATGCTTCGAGTTTTGAATGATGATGAAGTTGCTGGAGGAAAGGGCTTTGACATGCACCCACACGACAATATGGAAATAATTACAATTCCTCTGCAAGGCTCTTTAGCACACAAAGATAGTATGGGAAATTCATCGGTTATTACTACTGGCGAAATTCAAGTTATGAGTGCTGGTACAGGAATTTACCACAGTGAGTTTAATGCCGACCCACAAATTCCAGTCAAGTTACTTCAGATTTGGATTTTCCCAAATAAAAAAAATGTAGTGCCAAGATATGATCAGATTAAATTAAATCCTGAGGACAGTAAAAATAAATTTCAGCAAATTCTTTCACCAGACAAGAGTGACGAAGGAGTATGGATTTACCAAGACGCATGGTTTCATCTTGCAGAATTTGATAATGATATTGAATCGGAATATTTGCTAAAAAACCCAGAAAATGGACTTTATGTTTTTGTGATTGAAGGAAGTATAAATATTGATGAAAATTTGTTGCAAAAACGTGATGGAATAGGAATCACCGAGGCAAAAGAAGTGAAAATAAAATCAAGCGAATCAGGTACAAAAGTGCTGCTGATGGAGGTGCCTATGCGCTAATGAAATGATGGCGCTTAGCCAACAGCCACCTCAGCCTTAACCTTAACCTTAGCCTTAAAATTAGCCTTAAAATTAATATAAACAATTAAAAAAACAAATATGGAAACGAAGAAACTTTTTGAAGAACGCAGATCGGTAAACAGTTTTAATCCCGATAAGAAATTTGATCGTGAGACATTGAAGAAGATTATAGAGATGGCAACACTCGCACCTTCGGCATATAATCTACAACCATGGAGAATTATTGTTGCAGAAAGCGACGAAGCCAAAGAAAAACTTATGAAATTGGCATTTAATCAGCCAAAAGTTAAAGAAGCAGCATACACATTGATAATTGCTGGCAACAAAGACGGATGGAAAGAAAGCAATCCTGTTTGGGAAGAGATGTTGCAAAGTGTTGGCGGAAATACAGAAATGGTAAATGGAGCAAAACAATCAGCTGCATATCTTTATGGTTCTGACGAAATAAGAAAAGTAAAATTTGCTGAAAGCAATGCTTCTTTATTGGCTATGTCAATAATGATTGCCGCTAAAGAATTTGGTATCGATTCTCATCCAATGTCAGGAATGGACTTTGATGGTGTTCACAAAGAATTTGGCTTGGCAGAACACGAAAGTTTGGTCATGCTGATAACCTTAGGCTATCGTGATGAAAGCAAAGACTTGTATCCACGCCGACCAAGACTTGACTTTGAAAAAATAACAACTATAATTTAATATGGACAAACAAGAAAAAATATTTTTAGAAATGTTTTATACTCTTACATGTCCTAATTGTAGGATTATGAAACGACTAATAAATGAGGTTTTACCAGAATTTGAGGACAAATTTGTTTTCAAAACTAGTTTGGCAAATTCTCCTGGAGGAATGATAAGAACCATGAAAATGGGAATTCATTCTGTACCAACTCTTTTAATAAATAACAAAATTGAATTCAGGGAAGTCCCTACAAAACAAGAATT
>CAZOHR010000446.1:0-2764 GCA_964579045.1 uncultured Bacteroidales bacterium
TACGTTTTCCCCTCCCTTGGTTATTTTGAAAATGGCTACGATTGGCTGAATTTTACTGCCAACGTATCGGTGGCTTATCGGTTGTAGTCTACTCCTTTACTTCTATTTATTAATTCTTTGTAAGAAAGTACTTGAAAAATGCTTATTTAGGTAGGTTGCGAATATACGTTCGTATGGGGTCATTATATATTCTATCAATTCTCTTTGCACAACTATAAACATTGTTTGAATCGGATCTCAGCCAATCAATGATTTCAGTTGTTATAATAAAATTATTGAACCAATCTTGATAAGACAACTCCTTACCCGAAAAAAGAAATTTTGATTCGTAGAGTTTAGCAATTGTGGGAAAATAAACTTCTTCTGTAGCATATGCTATTCGAGCTGGCAAGTATAAACTAACTGTAAAAAAACGTATAGTTGATAAATTGGTTTTGCCCTCAGTCCATCTCTTTATTCGATATTTTCGGAATTGACGAAAGATTTTAACAAGTTGTTCGTTAACTTTTACTAGCCATTTATATTTAAATAGATAGTTATGTGAAATGCTATTTAAATTCAAAAGCATTTTGTCAAGCAAACGTTTCGATATATAAAGACCTTCAATTTGACATCCAAAAAGAGGATAGCAATTTATTCCGTTATCTCTATTTGCCATCCAACTCTGAGACCATCCTCGATGTTTTATTGCTTCAAATGATGTACTTATGAAATCTGATTCTAATTTCCACATTTGTTTTATAAACATCATGTTGGAAGAAAGAAAAATGATGTGACTAAATTTAATTTGATTTTGATAAGTATAATTAATATTAGATAAATGTGCTTCGAATAGGGAACCATCAATATATCCGGTGATCAAACGTTCAGGATTTATCAAGACATTAGATTGATTAGCTATACTAGCAATGTTATCATGAGTCAAATTAAATTTTTGACTCAAATGAAGGACAATTTTAATCGTTAGGTGCTCATTATATTTATTAATATTATTTATTTGATCAATAACTACTTCTAGGTTTTCGTGCACAGGAAGAGAATAAACAATATCTATCATTTCGATTTTTTAATCACACCCAAAAATATTATTGCTATAATTTAGAAAAGACGAACATTTGTATACAGATATAATGGATACCAGGATAGGAATAACTATACTACAACTTTATCATTAATAGATTTAGATTTTACACAAACTATTTCACAATCTTCAATAAATTCAGGATCGGCAATCTCATAAGGTTTTAAGATGAAAATATCACCACTAACTAGCAGTGTATCCTGAATCTTCATTTTCCCTCTGATTAGAAGATTTACTTCATCGACCACGGTATGATAATGGGTATCCCATTTTTCTCCTTTTGGATGAATTCTATAGCATACTTCAAAATCTGCATTGTAAGCTGTAGGATTAAAATTACCTACAAACCATCCCGATTTCATATTTTCAATTCTTTCTAATTTCATAATCCAAAATCCTCCCAATTTGTTTTTTTAAATCCACTATCTGTTACAATATTGATACCGATGGCACGGTCAGGGTGTTTCCTGTTTAGTTTATCGTTGATAAGAATTCTGTTGCCGCTCGTTACTCCCATTATCAAATGATTCCAACATAGGCCTAAACTTCGTAAATGTTTTTCAGTCATTTCGCGTGCAGATTCTTTTCTTGCGGTCATTAAAATGATAGTATGACCCTGTGAGTCCCATTGATTGATTTTATCAATTACACCCGGTAATAATTCTGGTTGACTATCAATTATATCGCTAAATCTGTGTGCATGTTTAATTAGAGTTCCATCGAGATCGCAAATAATTGTTTTTGGCTTATCAGTATGAAATTCTTTTACTTTGCCGCTATATATACTCAAGTCATAGGGTGTTCCAAGAGAAATATATTGGTTGTTTTCAATTTGATAAGGTTTGATGTTTAATCCCTCTTTTATTAAATAGTTATAACTTTCTGAAATGTAACATTCAGGGCGACCGAGTTCTTCAAAGTCACTCATCAACATTTTAGCTGATCTGACAAAATCTTTACCTCTCTTCCAATAATGAAGTCCAATCAACGCCAAATTAGATACAGCTTTTTTCTCAACGAAACTAACAATACGATTCTGATCAAGCACTGCAAAACTATTTTTCGGATTAGTGGAATTATAAGTAACTACGGCACCATCCAAACCTGCATCTGAGATAAAGTCTAAAAATTCACCTGCTTCCCAATCAGTTATCTGATCACAATTAGTAATGATAAGTTCCTCTTCATTATCGATAAGATGCTGACTTAGAAGACATGTTTCTACTGAACCACGTGTAACTGATTCTGTTACAATTTCAATAGAATCCGGAGCAACCTTTTTTAATATTTCGGAAAGCATTTCATTGTGTAAAGGGTCCACATACTTTCGTGTTATAAAAATAAATTTTCCAGGTAAATTTAGAGTACTTATTGAATGCTCGATCAAAGTTTTGCCATTAACCTGTATGAGGGGCTTGGGTAAATCAAATCCCTCCTCTTTAAATCTTGTTCCGAGCCCACCCATTGGAATTACGATTTTCATAACTATACAATTTCTATGTAAAATTACTTATTTAATTACCTCGAATTAGAATACTTTACTATTAAATCAGAACAAATACCGATACATTGACTTAAATCATCTTTATACCATTCTGGCATTACTGCAATACTATTTTTTATTGGCTGTTTTCCCGGCGAAGCCCATATGTACCCTTTTGAAGTAAGTGTTGCTAAATCATT
>CAZOHR010000447.1:0-2757 GCA_964579045.1 uncultured Bacteroidales bacterium
TCAATCTCTTTTGGCTTGTGTTTTTGGTGCGAGAGCAAACCAAAAACCATGACAAAAGAAAAGTGTAGGTTTGCCCTGGGTTTTCTTTATCATTAAGATTCAAATTTTCTTTATTTTTGTACCTTTACAAAAAATCAATAAATGAAATTTCATCTTCCAATATTCTTGATTTTAATAATGGGTTTGGTCTTTATCTCCTGCAAAGACAAATGCGATGACATTGACAAACCCGAGAAACGCAGCCTTGAATTTGGCTTTGAAACCGAACTTGGTGATTGGGAAACTCTAGGTGGTGGTGGTGAAAGATATCAGGATTCGGACATAGAAATTAGCTCTGACTATGCAAGCGAAGGTACAAAATCATGTAAATTTACAGTTACTCCTGATAGCTATGTGAATGGCGGATCCAGAGCAGAACTGACATTCGACCAATATGCATATGAAGGTGACGAATCATGGTATCAGTGGAGTTTTTATATTCCTGAAGATTATCCGGATGTTTTACTCGAAGCCGAGGATGGCTCTCCAAACTGGCAGGCTATTGGTCAATGGCATCAACAACCAGTGACATGTGCAGGCGAGGACTGGGATAATTTTGAAGGTGCTGGGTTATCACCACCGCTTGCAGTTTATTACAACTATTTTACTACTGACGATCCTACTTTTGTAGAGGCACTAAATGACCCAGAAATAACTTCACTTTATGGCTTTAATACTCAATGGAATAATGTATCGGCAATTACAATTTCTGTTGGACTAGAATCTGAAGCAATCACTCAAATTAGAAAAGGTGAATGGATAAACCTAAAATTCCATATCCTTTGGTCCGAAACCGAGGCTGGATATGTAGAAGTCTGGAAAAACGACACTCTAATTACCAACGGCAAAGTGTACAAAGCAAATATGCTCAACCGAGCTTCTCACTATTTCAAATTCGGACTTTACCGCAATTACCGCATCAACAACACTCAGGTGGTTTATTATGATGATGTGAGGGTGTGGTGACGTAGAAATCGTAAATTCAATTTAGAATTTCTACAAAAAATTTCTTAATTTTGCATTTACAGCTAACCAATTAAAATTATGAATAATATTCTAGTCACAGCAGCCGAACTGATAAAACAAAATAAACCTGCCGCTTTATGCACTGTAGTCGAAACTAACGGATCGTCGCCACGTAAAGCCGATTCTAGAATGTTGGTTTTTCCCGATGCATGCATTGTCGGAACTGTAGGTGGCGGAGCAGTCGAAAAACAGGTAATCTCAGAGGCTCTGAATGTCCTTAAAACTGGAAAATCTGTTCTCCTAAAATACAATCTTAAAAATGATCTTAAGATGGAATGCGGTGGTTCAATGCAGATTTTTATCGAATGTCTGGCAATAAAACCACAACTGTACGTCTTTGGCGCTGGTCATGTGGGCAAAGCTTTTTCATCTATGGCTCTTAACCTCGGCTTCAGAGTAAATATGATTGACGAAAGACCTGGAATTTTCGATTCTTATATTCAAAATCCTGATTTACTGGTTTTTTGTGAGCATTTTACCGATTTTATCTCACGCGAAAATTTTGATGATAACACTTATATCGTTATTCTCACACATCAACACATAAATGATTTTGCTGTTCTGAGACTTGTTTGTAACAAACCTCACGCATATCTTGGCATGATTGGCAGTAAAATCAAAGTTGCCGAGGCTGCAAAAGCTCTTCTTGTTGAAAAGATTTTGACAGAAGAAAAAATTAAAAATATCGACATGCCAATTGGTATTCCTATCAAAAGCGAAACTCCAGAGGAAATCGCAGTAAGCATTCTTGCGAAAATTATTGACGTAAAAAACAAAAAATAAGGAAATGAGTAATCCTACTAAAATATCTTTTGTCCTAGACAACAAACTCACTGAGATAGATTTCAGTGATTCAAAATATACTCCCACAACTACATTATTGCATTTTCTTCGCGACCAACCAGAGCACAAAGGAGTAAAAGAGGGTTGCGGCGAGGGCGATTGCGGAGCTTGTACTGTCGTTTTGGGAGAAATTCGCAATAATAAACTTGAATACAGAGCCTACGATTCTTGCCTCATTTTCTTACCTGCCATTCATGGAAAACAGGTGATTACAACCGAAAACCTTGGTAATTCATCCAATTTGCATCCAGTTCAGCAAGCGATTTATGATTTTGATGGCTCACAATGCGGATTTTGTACTCCAGGTTTTGTAATGTCGGTTTTCGCTTTGTATAAACAGGAAACTGATGTAACAAAAGACGAAATTAATGATGCGCTAACTGGGAATTTATGTCGTTGCACAGGATACAAACCAATAGTAGAAGCTGCTGTACATGTTTGTAAAGATAGAGAAGATGACCATTTTTGCGAATGTGAAAATGAGATTTTGAATCTCTTGAAATCTGCAGAATTGGATAAAACAATCGAAATTATTACCAAAACTCAAAAATATTTCATTCCATTTACAAAAAAGGAGGCGCTTCGACTAAGAAAAGATTTTCCGCAGGCTATTATAATTACTGGTTCCACCGATGTTGCCTTAAGAGTCACAAAAAAGCACGAGCTTATTCCGGAAATTATTGATTTATCACTAGTAAAGGATTTGAATTTTTGTCGAGAAGACAAAGGCAGTATCGTTTTCGGTGCAAATTTAAGCATGGAAGATGTACGATTAAAATCCAAAACTAAACTTCCTGCTTTGTACGAAATGTTAAGCGTGTTTGGCTCACGACAGATTCGTAACAGAGC
>CAZOHR010000448.1:0-2754 GCA_964579045.1 uncultured Bacteroidales bacterium
AACAGGCAAGGTCCAAATAACAAATCACAAGTACCAAATAACAAAAAAGACAAGGTCCAAATCACAAATCACAAGCTCCAAATAACAAAAAAGACAAGGTCCAAATTATAAGTTCCAAATCACAAAAAAGACAAAGCACAAGTTTTAAAAACCTACTATTTTCTCTTTGTTTTTTCATGGATAGAGGAGAAAATTCTTTTTAATTCTATTGCTTCTTGCCTTAATTCTTGACCTTCTTGTATAAACTCACTTGAGTTTGTTTCATATATAAGTCTCAAGAAAAAAGCAGATTCCTTAGCTTCTTTTCTTGATATTTTTATATGCATTCCGAAATCTTTTTCTCCTAAATTTTCATTTGCCTCGATGTAATTTGCACCAACTGAAGCCGACGATCTTATTAACTGACGACTATCCTCAATATTTGCTGAATTTAAAGGAAGTCTTTTTACATACAATCTTACCCTTTTCGCAAACTGAAAACTCCTCTCTTCCAAATTGTAAATTACTTGTGGTTCTTTGAATTCAATGTCAAAATTCAAATCATCTTTATTTAAACTTCCATATTCGTGCACCATCTTAACTTTTCACTTTTTTGTTTTTTGTCTTTTTTGCTTTTTTTGCTATTTGGAACTTATTTCTTTTCCCTTTTTTGTTTTTTGTTTTTTGTTTTTTGGAGCTTTTTCTCTTTATTTCGAAACATTCGTAACCGGATTCCACTCAATATCATGGTTCCAGTTGCTTCTTACTTCGTATTCACCAGACATGTAAAACACAGGCTCTGCCAGCTTCTTTGCAGCATAATCGCCAGTATCCCACTTTTTATTGTTATTTAAGTCTTCGATAGCTCTCACAACATACTTTCCTGGTTTGATATATTCAAATTGCGCTACACCATTCTCCCCGTAAGTCTCAGCAATTACTTTGTCGCCGACAATAAGCTGAATTATAAAACTACGCTGTTCGCCACTTAGAGCAATCCTCAAGTTTCCATACTCCGAAGTAGAAGTAGTGCTGATTTCGATTGTATCCAAAATATTTTTATTATTGTAAATATCCGATACAAATCCTGCCTCTATAATAATTCTGTACTCGCTCTTTTCAAGTATTTGGGAGTCAAAGTATAAACACATTGGATTAAGTGAGTCTTTAACTAAATTAAGGCTTGCTGGAATAAAAACATCATCAGATTTTAGTTCGAGCTTAATTTTGTTTTTATCAAAAACCGCAATAGGATTTGAAACAGTCATCACCAATGGTTTATGTGGTTCTTTGATTGAATTAATTTTAATATTTGCAACACTATCTCTTACAAGGATATCGGCCTTCCTTAAAGTCAAGCTATCTGTTCTTAATGTGTCGGGATATAGTGGATCTGTATAATTGCAAACTAGGGTTAATAAATCTGAATTAATAGCATTTTCGTTTTTCAACCAAATTTTTATAGTATCTGCATTTTGATTTGCAAATACAATCGCATCGTTATCTTGCTCCACAACACACTTATAATCAGCACTTTGCGGCGAGTTGAAGACTAGTTCTAAATAATTAGGTTTCAGTCTCTTGTACGATTTTATATATTGTGTCTGTTTGTTTTCTTTAAAAAGCAATAATTCGATATCGTCGGGATAATTCTTGAATTTATTTTTTAAACTATCTGTATTCTCAATTTTAGTAACACCGGGGCGAAAAACAGAGTCGATAAATGCAATTCCTTCATCGGGAATATCGAACAAAAAATTATAGTTGTTGTCTTTTACTGCAAAAATATGATAATCGTTTTCATGAACGAATGGAATAAGAAACTCGCCATTCTTGTCAACTTTTGTAATGTAGGAAGGACTAATAGTTTCAATGGCCGAATCAGCCAGATTACTGTATAATACAACCCAAGCATCAGTTACTGGAACTTTGGTAAAGGCGTCGAGAACAATGCCAGAAAAAGAGAGAGAATCAATTACTGCTCCAGTCGAAAATGCATAAACGAAGCTATTAAGTGAATTATTCTCATTATTGTCGGCAATTGCATCATTAAAATTAAAGCTATAAGTTGTATTAGGTTGTAATAAAGCCGGATTAAGGCTAATTTTTATCCCCTTGCCTTTGAGAACTATAACTGGAGCTTCTTCGATTGGTGGCGAAACAATAAGTTTTTGGTTAAGGCTATTTAGTTTTACATACTCGTCAAATTCAATAATTATTTTCTTATCAATAAAATTTACTGAGCCGTTTGGGGGAGTTGTTTTTTCCAAAACTGGAGGGGCTGTATCTTTTGGTCCACCTGTTATTGCAACCTGTTTAGCACAAGCAAAGAACAATAACGCAGTTAAAAGAATTAGAAATGGTCGTATTTTGTTTGAAAATTTCATTTTTCGAGTTTAATTATGCAAAAATGCAAAATAATTGGGATAACGGGAATTATAAAATGAAAATTGTTGAAATTACTGATAATAATAATTTTATGTTTTATTTAAAATACCACCTAAGTTCACTATTCCCGAAAACTTCGGCTTTATTTGCTGTGTAATTAAATTGAGGCGCCGGCACTCCTTTACCAAAAACATGGTCTCCCGTAAAAACTCTTGCTTCGTCCCACATCCCTGCTAAAATAAAAGATTCGAGAGTTTGTGAGCCGCCCTCAACAACTAGAGATTGTATCTGATTATCGTACAAAACATTAAGAATTTGTAAAATTATATTCTGTGTGAAATCAATTTTAATATAACGAACATTTTTATCCACAGAATCTTTTAATGA
>CAZOHR010000449.1:0-2747 GCA_964579045.1 uncultured Bacteroidales bacterium
ATATTTATGTTTTCACTGAAAATAATTTTTCGGAAGGATTGAAATTATATCAAAAAGCATATAAATTTAATCCTGACAATTCTGAACTGAACTTTAAAATTGGATACTGTTATTTCAACACTACACAGAAATTTGATTGTCTTGAATATTTTGAAAAAGCATATAATCTTAATCCAAAAGTTGATAAAAAGATTAATTACTATCTTGGTAGAGGATATCATTTAAATTATCAATTTGATAAAGCTATAGAATTTTATAATCTTTACACGAATGAGATAAAATCAACAATTGAAATTGAGGATATTGCAAAAAATATAACTGAATGCCGAAATGGCAAAGAGCTACTCAAAGACACAACTGATGTTGAAATTATAAATTTAGGCGAAAGCATAAATAGTGAATATCGTGAATATGGCCCAATGGTTACCTCCGACGGCTCTAAAATGTACTTTACCTCACGTAGAAAAGGCACTACCGGTGGAGCAACTGCTTCTGATGGATTCTATTTTGAAGATATTTATGAGTCCAGTAAAACTCAAAATGGCTGGACTAAATCAAAAGATGTAGGCACACCACTTAATACCAAATTGCATGATGCTGTTGTTGGACTTTCTCCCGATGGACAGAGATTGTTTATTTACATGGATCAAAATGGTGGCGATATTTATATTTCAGAATTAAAAGGAAGTAAATGGTCCAAACCACTGAGTATCTCAGAAAACATTAACAGCCAATATCATGAATCCAAGGCATGTATTTCATACGACAATAAAACTTTGTACTTTATTTCTGATGATCCGGGACTGTCGATTGGAGGCAGAGATATTTTAACATCAAGTATGGATCACAATGGTAACTGGTCTCCTCCAACTAATCTCGGTCCAATTGTAAACACTCCTTATGACGAAGTTGACATTTTCCTCCATCCCGATGGAAGAACTATGTATTTTAGTTCAAAAGGTCATAATACCATGGGTGGATATGATATTTTCAAAACCCAGAAAAATAATAATGGTGATTGGACAACTCCAGTAAATATTGGCTATCCGATTAACACACCTCTTGACGATGCTTTCTTTGTAACAACTGCTAGTGGAAAAACAGCTTACTATGCTTCTGTTCGCCCCGAAGGTTTTGGGTTACACGATATTTACGAACTTAGATTTCCAGTTGATGAAGTAATTCCGGTTGAAGAAAGAGTACTTGTTACTCTCGTTAAAGGAGTTGTAAGAGATGCTTTAACTACATTACCTCTAGAAGCTAAAATTGAAATAATTGACAATTCAGCAAACGAAATCGTAGCTACGTTCATTACAAATTCTCAAACTGGTGCATATATCATTAATCTACCATCAGGAAAAAACTATGGTATTAATGTGAGTAAAGATGGTTATTTATTCCACTCCGAAAATTTCAACATCGCCGACACTGCCGATTATCAAGAAGTTACAATTGATATTGACCTTCAAAAAATTGAAGTTGGAACTACTATTGTCTTAAAAAACATTTTCTTTGATTATGATAGAGCAACACTAAGGCCTGAATCTTTCGCCGAATTAAACAAAGTTGTTGAAATCTTAAAAAAGCAACCTAAATTAAAAATTGAAATTTCGGGTCACACCGACAATAAGGGTGCTTTTGAGTATAATAAACAGTTATCGAAATCCAGAGCAAAAACTGTTGTTGATTATCTAATTGAAAAAGGAATTGCTTCGGATCGTTTAACTTTTGAAGGTTATGCATTTGAAGCAATAACCAATAACAAAGACTATGCTCACTAAAGGGCATGTCAACAGACTGTTTACAAGCCATCTAGCAAAAAATAGTTTAATAAGAAATTATGAAATTTAAATTTTTTAATAGTGCTGACAGTTATGGCTTTGTTAATAAACACTTTCACTGGATTATGGCAGTGATTATTATATTCAATTTTATTCTAGCTCTTATTTTAGATGATTTCCCAAAAGGGCCAATGAGGTCTTTTTTATTTAGTATTCATAAATCTACAGGAATTTTAGTAATTATATTGCTTATTCCTAGATTGTTATGGAGACTGCTAAATACTGTTCCAGATTCACTTGGCAACATTAAGATTTTAAATAAACTATCAAAATGCGTTCATTATTTTTTTTATTTTATTTTATTAGTCGTTGTTTTTAGTGGCTGGATATATTCATCAGCAAGATCAGGTCCTTTTGAAGTTTTTGGTCTTTTTACTGCACCTGCATTAATTGAGAATAATCCAGTAGTTGCAAATATTGCAAAAGAAATTCATGGAATCTCCGTTTACATATTTATTACAGTTTTAGGAGTCCATGTTGTTGCCAGTCTTCTTCATCACTACATTTTTAAGGATAAGACATTAAAACGTATGTGGTATGGAGATTCTAACTAAATAATGTTTCTATTATTAAATACGAATCTGTATAAAATATAAATCTATGGCAACATACGAATGTCCAAAATGTAAAATGTCCGCAAATGTTACTTGTGGAAAATGTGATGCACCTCTTAAAGATGCTTCGCTAAAATTAGATAGCGGACAAAAAGTTCAAATCTGTGAATGTCCAAATGGTCATGGAAAAATTAAAAGTCCACTGTGCTGCGGCCAGGACATGAGCTGCTCAATTTCTTAATAAATCTCTATTAATTTAGGTCTATATTTTGTGTTTATTATTTAGACCCTTTTGTTTTATAAATACTAATTAATATGAGACAAGTTTATATAAATGGAGAATTTAAAAAAG
>CAZOHR010000450.1:0-668 GCA_964579045.1 uncultured Bacteroidales bacterium
TGCCGAAATTAAAATGGATAAAGACGGAATCCGAAAGAACATACTAAACAGAGTTGTTTTGGTTACTGGTGCTGCTGGTTCGATTGGAAGTGAAATCGTGAGGCAGTTAACATCATTTATGCCAAGTAAAATAATTTTATTTGATATCGCAGAATCTCCATTATATGATATTGAACTTGAAATAAGGGAAAAATATAATTTCAACCAGATTGAGATTGTTATTGGAGATATTAGAAATGAACAGTTGGTAAATAATGTTTTTTCCGAATTTAAACCAGAATATGTTTACCATGCAGCAGCATATAAGCATGTGCCAATGATGGAAAACAACCCGGCTGAAGCGGTGAGCACAAATGTGGGTGGAACAAAGATGATTGCTGATGCTGCATTAAAATATGGTGTAAACAAGTTTGTAATGGTTAGCACCGATAAGGCTGTAAACCCAACCAATGTTATGGGTGGCAGCAAGCGAATAGCCGAGATTTATATTCAATCATTATCGGAAAAAAGTAATACGAAATTCATTACAACTAGATTTGGCAATGTTTTAGGTTCAAATGGATCGGTAATTCCACGCTTTAGAAAGCAGATTGAAGCGGGAGGTCCAGTTACTGTTACTCATCCTGACGTTACCCGACTTTTTATGACCATTCCAGAGGCTTGTCAGC
>CAZOHR010000450.1:678-2741 GCA_964579045.1 uncultured Bacteroidales bacterium
TTTGGAAGCTGGAAATATGGGAAAAGGAGGCGAAATATTTATTTTTGATATGGGAGAGTCCGTAAAAATTATTCACCTAGCTCAAAAAATGATTTCCTTATCGGGCTTAAAACCTGGAAAAGACATACAGATTAAAGTTACAGGATTACGTCCTGGCGAAAAATTATATGAAGAATTACTTGCAAACAAAGAGAATACCCTTCCTACTTATCACTCACAGATTATGATTGCTCATGTTCGGGCTTACGACTCTGATAGTGTAAAAGCAGATGTTGCAGACCTGCTTAAATTAGGGAACGGCGGCGATAAGTTTGTAATTGTAAAAAAGATGAAGGAAATTGTACCCGAGTTTATAAGTAAAAATTCTGTTTTTGAATCCCTCGACACTATTGATGTTGAAAATGACAATAAGCAGAGTTAAAGACCTAGTTTATTGTTTATTCAAGTTGTCTGATTTTGTTGAAAAAAACTTTCGGTAATGTTTACACAACAGATTCTGGTATTATCTTTGACAAGCATTTAGAACTAAATATTTTGATTATGAAGAAATTGTTTTTGAGTTTTGCTTTTCTTGCTTTTGTAGGAATAAGTTTGTTTTCGCAGGAAACTAAAGAGTATAAGGCAGGTTGTATAGTTTTTTATAATATTGAAAATCTGTTTGACACGATACCAGAATCGAATGATAAAGAATTTGCACCCGACACAGATAAAAAATGGAACACAGAAAAGTATTTTGCGAAAATGGAAACCATGGCTTCTGTAATAGTAGGCATTGGTGCCGACTTTACTGGTACTGCTCCTGCAATCGTTGGATTAAGCGAAATCGAAAACATGACAGTTCTAAAAGACCTTGTTAATGCTCCATCAATAAAGAAGTACAATTATCAGATAGTACATTTTGATGGCTCCGATTATCGTGGTGTTGACTGTGCACTGTTGTACCGTCCCGAGTTTTTTACTGTAACGAACACAGCAATGCATGTTGTTAGAACTCCTGAAGACACCGCTTTTCGTACTCGTGATCAGTTGATTGTTAGTGGTATTTACGATGGCGAGGAAATGCATTTTATCATTTTGCATTGGCCTTCGCGCAGAGGTGGCGAAAAAAGAAGTATGCCAAAACGTGCTGCTGCTGCTGATGTAACCAGACATATTGTAGATTCTGTTCTAGCAATTAACCCAAAGGCAAAAGTTATCTGCATGGGTGACCTTAACGATGATCCTATTGACAAAAGTGTAAAAGAGCATTTAAACACCTCCGCAACAAAAGAGGCTGCCGTTTTGCCGAAACTCTATAATCCTATGGAGGAACTGTATAAGAAAGGTATTGGCTCACTTGCTTATCAGGATAAATGGAATCTTTTCGATCAAATTGTAATGACCCCTGAATTTCTTGAAAAAGATAAATCCTCATATCGATTTTACCAGGCGTTTGTGTATAACAAGCCTTTTTTAATGCAGAAAGAAGGAAAATTTAAAGGATATCCATTCCGAACTTACGTTGGAAACACTTACATGGGTGGTTATAGCGACCATTTTCCAGTTTATATTTATTTGATTAAGGAGAAGTAGAGAGATTGTGGAGATTGAATAATTTGTAGGAATTAATCAATCTCCTCAATCTCCTCAATCCTTTCAATCACAAAAAAACCTCTGCAGCATATGCCAGCAAAGGTTTTTTTTTGTTAGATATAGTTTTCTTAGTCTTCCAACAGCAATTCCAAAATCTGTACAGCGGCTTTAGAAACTGAGGTTCCAGGACCAAAGATTGCAACGACTCCAGCATCATAAAGGAACTGATAATCTTGTGATGGAATAACACCTCCAGCAATTACCAGAATATCTTCTCTACCAAGTTTTTTTAGCTCGGCAATAACCGAAGGTACCAAAGTTTTATGCCCTGCTGCAAGCGACGAAACACCCAAAATGTGAACATCATTTTCTACAGCTTGTTTTGCAGCCTCTTCAGGAGTTTGGAACAATGGTCCCATATCCACGTCGAATCCAACGTCGGCATAACCTGTTGATACTACTTTTGCTCCACGGTCGTGTCCGTCCTGACC
>CAZOHR010000451.1:0-2731 GCA_964579045.1 uncultured Bacteroidales bacterium
TCTCACATACGCTCCTCATTGCCTTGCTGGTGTAGTTGGAATCGACATTTTTGGAACAGGAGGAACAGGAGATTATAATTATTCCATTGATGGTGGAGTCTCTCATTATGCATCTGGAACTTTCGAAGGTTTGACTACAGGAACTAACATTTACCTTGTGGTAATGGATGAAAATAACTGTTCGAGCCAGATTGTTGAAGTTCCAGTTGTAAGTTTGAATACTCTTCAAGCAACAGCAACTATTGTAAATAACAACAATTGTTACGGAATGAATGATGCCGTAGTTGAGATAAACATTACTGGCGGTGTGGCTCCTTATATTTACACTGTAAATGGAAATCAGGTTTATTACAATAATATTCTTGATAGTCTAGCAGTCGGAGAAAATGTGATTGACATTAGAGATTCTAATGGATGTCCTGCTGGTACGGTTGTTAACATTACCGCAAGCGAGCCAATTGAATTCGAACTAATATCTAAAACAAATGCAGACTGTAATGGAAACAATGATGGAACTGCAGAGATTGAAGTAATGGGAGGTTTTGCGCCTTATGTTTACTTATGGTCTGATGGCTCAAATCAAAATGTTATTGCTGGACTTGGTGAAGGAACTCATACTGTTACTGTAACCGACCTTAAAGGTTGTGAAGAAACATATGACATAATTATTGATTCAGAACAAATATACGCAGTTCCAGAAGCAAACAATGTATTTACTCCTAACAACGATGGTCAGAATGATTACTTTGTAATTGATAACCTTGAATTGTTCCCAGAAAACGAACTTGTAATTCTAAATCGTTGGGGTAACGAAGTTTATACTCAATCTTCATATAAAAATTTGTGGGATGGTAGTAATCTCAGTGAAGGAACTTATTTCTACATACTTAAGGTAAAGATGTGTGATGAGGAAAAAACGATAGACGGATACATAACAATTTTAAGGTAAATCGGTTAAACTTAAAACAATTAAAGTAATGAAAACAAAATATATAATATTAGTAATGGTACTGTTCTCAATACAGGGTTTTGCTCAGCAAAGCTCTGTATTTAACCAGTACATTTTTAATCCGATGACAATTAACCCAGCATATGCCGGTACGAAGCAGTGGACTAGCATTAACTCGGTTTATACAGCACAATGGACTGGTCTTGAAGGAGCCCCAACAACACAAATGATTAGTATTGAAGGTGCGCCTGTAGAATCAATGGGATTGGGATTGCAGTTTATTAATGATAGAATCGGAGCACAGTATCAGCAATCTTTGTATGGAAGTTATTCATACATTCTTAAACTGAATGATAAACTGAAACTTTCGATGGGTCTTGCTGCAGGGATAAGTTATTTTACCATTGACGGTACAAAGTTAAACTCTGAAACAATTGATGATGCGGCAGTTCCTCTAACTAGAGAAAACTCATTACGTATCGACCCAAAAGTAGGATTGTTTTTGTATTCGGACAGGTTTTATGCAGGGTTATCAACTACCGATATGCTCGGAGATCTGATTCAGGCTCCTGATGGTTTTGCTGTGGCACAGTCGCGTCATTATTATCTTACTGCTGGTTATGTATTTGATTTGAACGAAGACATTAAACTTAAACCAAGTTTCCTTATCAGAGAAGATTTTAAAGCACTCACAAACTTTGATGTAAGTACATATTTTCTATTTAAAGAAACATTTTGGTTAGGTGCGACATATCGTTTTGGGGCAGATTTAGTCACAAGTCAGACTTTAGATAACTCTCTAAAAAGTAGAGATGCTCTTGTCTTTATGACTGAGTGGAATATAACCAAAAGTTTTGTGGTGGGTTATTCATATACTCATAGCCTAACAGCACTGAGTGGCTTTTCTGGACATGAGATTATGCTTGATTACACATTGCCAAGAAAACTTGATACGAGAATGAAAACACCTAGGTATTTTTAAGTTCGCCCTTCGACTCCGCTCAGGGAACTCACAGTTTGGAGTTCGAAGTTGAAAGTTCGAAGTTGAAGGTTTAGAGATGAATATAAAACAACACAGCAGAATCTAGAGCCTACGCTAATCTAACCTTAGCCTCCGCCTTAGCCTCCGCCTATAGAAAATAGAGAAACACAAAAAAGTAAAGATTATGAAAACAAAATATACAATACTAAAAGTCTTCCTTCCACTGATATTGGTTTTAACAGTTAGTGGTTTAAGTGCGCAGTCTCATGCTCAGGCGGAAGAGCTTATGAAAAAGTATGAGTTTGTTGAAGCAATAGAGAGCTATCAGCAACACTTTGCCACACATCCGGCAACGCCAAAAGAGATACGCAATATTACCTATTGCTACATGCAGATAAATGACACTAAATTAGCGGAAAAATGGCTTGCAAGGCTTGTTAATTCAAACGATGCAACTGCAGAAGATGTATTAATATATGCTAATTTGTTAAAGTCGGAGGGTAAATATACCGAGGCAATTGTGCAATACGAAAAGTACAAAACTCTTAATCCTTCAGATGCAGCACTTGCCGAAAAGGAAATTAAAGCTTCTTCGGATGCAATTAATTGGTCAAATGAAACGACTTATTTTATTGTAAAAAATGAGGATAAGTTTAATTCGGATAAATCGGATTTCGGTCTAATTGCATTTGGAAACAATTTTTATCTGACATCAGATAGAGTTTCCAAACAAATCCCCGCAGGTGAAAACAATGTTTATGGTTGGACAGGTAATCCATACCTTAAATTGTACGAAGTAA
>CAZOHR010000452.1:0-2730 GCA_964579045.1 uncultured Bacteroidales bacterium
TTGGCAGCCAACGAAATTAATAATCTCAGTAACTGTTGTATTTGTTATCACTGGCACATTGTAATCAAAGTAAATTGCAGCACTATTTTCGATAGCATCGCCGATAGTAAGTGTTGGTAATGGTTTAATTATGAACTTAACAAAACCATGACTCAATGCTTCGTTCATTACACTGTCAACAAGATTTATATGATTAAAACGGAACCATAAAACATTTTCATACAAGTTAACAACAACATCGTGACTTGCACTTACCAAACGGAAGCTTGAAATATCAAGATTTGCACTAAGTGTATCAACCAGAATTACTGTAAATGCTGTATCTGTTCCAGTATTTTGGAAATTTATCACATATTCGAGCTCTTCGCCATTGGCAATAAAATCGGGATAGACATCTCCACGAGGATAAACCTCCTTTGAGTTTGGATCAAAAGAGCCTGTAATCACCTGATGAATTGTATCACTATTGTTTTCGATTGTAAGATCTAATACATCTGGAGCACTAGCGTAGGTCAGTATTTCGGTCCCAAACTCAGCTAAAACAGAGGTTTGATAAACAAGTTGGTAAACGATTTCCTCTGTTGGAAGAAGATCATAACTCAATTCAGCATAATTACTTTCCAACAACGAAGCAGCAGGCTCCGAAGATACAATCTCAATTTCTGGATGTATAAGAGTGTACTCTAAAACTCCTGTTTTGTTGGTTGTTCCAATATTTCGTATGGTAATGAATACATTTCCAGAAAAACCAGGACGTGCAGCCCCAAAATGCATATCAACAACCAAATCGTTTTGGTCAGGTATTGGCTGAAAAATGAAGTCATTATACTCACTAATCTGACCATAAGTATCGCCAAAATTTATATTGTAAGTCTCGGCGTTTACATTATAATACATAGGAGCATTTAAAAGTTCTAAATCATAAACTCCAGTTCC
Organism: uncultured Bacteroidales bacterium; assembly: GCA_964579045.1. Taxonomy (GTDB): domain Bacteria; phylum Bacteroidota; class Bacteroidia; order Bacteroidales; family ML635J-15; genus Bact-19. The sequence continues at coordinate 937 of CAZOHR010000452.1, forward strand.
AGCACCAATATTAAAGACTCCATCAACAATTACATTAAACTCTGAATCATCGTTAGTCAAGTTCAACATTGAATTATATTCAAATTCTTCTGGATCAAAAGTATAATTTGAATTAAAATCATAAAATGAGTAACCAGAAATTATATTATTATTTTCGGAATACACGCTTACATAATTTCCCGAATTGATTTGCACAGGATCTAAAACATAATAACCAAAACAAGCAGAATCGGAAGCATTTCCAGTCAGATATAAATTGCCATTAAAAAAACTCATTTCATCAGTATTATAAGTATCAAATGAAAAACTAGTAACAGCACCATTAACTACGCTACCATCAGAGTTTAATTTAAGAAGATAATTCACCGCATAACTAATATTAGATTCTGGCATTGTATTGCTATAAACCAATTCGTAAGAGTCAAAGGTGTTTGATGGAAATGAAGGAGTTGTTTTACCAGTAATATAAAAGCCATCGTCCGATTTGCAAGCAGTAAAGAAATTTGCCTCTTGCTCTCCGTATTTTTTTGCCCAAATATAGTTACCTGCATTGTCTATCTTAACGCCATAACCAGAATAGTAGGTAGGTCCTAAATCGAAAGATCCGAATGATATTTCACCACCAAAACTACCAAAAAACACTGCATCGTTGCCATCGCAAACAACATCCGATTTCCACCACGAAGATGCTTCAAACAATAAAGCCCACTCGTAATTACCTTCAGAGTCTGATTTGAATGCACAATCCATTGGCGACGAACCTGGAACTGCAAGAACGCCAGCAGAGCCAAAATCTAATGTTCCTTTAAAATTTGCTGTATAAAAAATATCATCATTTTCGGCATAATCAAACTCAATGGACAAATACATATTATCCACACCTGGAATTAAATTTACAAACTGCCAATCGCCATCGGAACTTAAACCTGCAAAAAAGTACTCACCGTCATCGGTCGAAATTGTTGTTCCGCCAATGGTTTGTTCACCAACATTAGCAAAAGCCGACGAAACTAAAATTTTATCGGTTCCATTACCTTCAACTTTAAAAGCATCCGAATAAAAATCACCACCACTAAGTCCTACTTTAGCTGATCTGCTCCAGAGAACTTCTCCGTTTGGTGCATATTTAATAACAAATAGGTGCATCCCTGCTTCAGCCGGTATTTCATACGGCGCACAATTTAACTCTGATGCTGCTGAAGTATGTCCAAAAAATCCACAAACATAAACATTTGAATAATCGTCGCAATAAACGTCACCCACAAATGTATTTCCGCCGCAGCTTAAACTTTTAGCCCAAATCAAGTCATGGTTTACATCTCTTTTTATAACTACTGAACTTATTGTTCCATTTAGTGGGTAAATAGTTCCATCAATGTTAATAGCACCATTGGAATAGGTTGTAGTATTTATCACATTACCGAAATTATCGGTTGCTATTCTGTTCTGAGAACCAGTGTAGGTTGATCCATCATTGTCGGTATATACCGCTGTAAAACTTTGAGAAAATGCTGCGCTTGTTCCAATTAGAATTAAAGCCACAAGAGTAAATAGATTTTTCATAGAAATCGGTTTTAGATAAATAACTTATATAAAACGAATTTAAAGTTTGAAGGTTGCCATTTAAAACAGGTATTTTTTAAGAATTTTTGTAACTATTTTAGTATGTGTAATCGGTAAAATATGTGGTCGGTAAGCGGTAATCGGTAATCGGTAATCGGTATGCGGTATGCGGTATGCGGTATGAGCTCTCATGATTTTGGTTTACATAAAGTATACACTGTCAACCTTTTT
>CAZOHR010000453.1:0-2729 GCA_964579045.1 uncultured Bacteroidales bacterium
CAAAAAAATGCATTTTAGCACAGTTTTTAGCCTTTTAAAAATTGAAAAAAACAACAGTTTTTGAGCCACTATAATACAACAAGGTGTGAAGTATTGTATATAAAAAACCATTGACCATTGTCCTATCTTCATTTTGTTCTAGTTTATTTTTAAATTGATTTTTTGTGTTAGCAGACTTCTGTGATTTAAGAATTGTCGCAATCAGTTTGAGTATAGTATAATTCAAACTGCTTTTTGACGAATCGGGCATTATTTGAGTTATTTTTATATAGCATCAAAAACATAAATTAAAACAATAGATTACGATTAAAATTTTCACAATGACTAAAATTAAAGATTTGTTTTTATTCCCCACAGCATTGATTATGGCGTATAGCTTATCTGCTCAGGATATTTCCTATTTCAATCAATCTGATATTAATTCGAGCAATAGTTCAGAAAAAAGTTATGGGGCTCTTGATAGTGATAATGATGATAATAGAATTGAAACGATTCTGATTTCGGCAAAATATAATCCTGCTGAGTATAAGGAGCAAACCAAGGCTATTGCAGATTATATTATTTCGGATAATAATGCTCACCAGGTGGAGAATATTCTGAGTTTTTCTGCAAAATGGAATAGTGATACAAAAGATTATGTTGATATTATTTGGGAAGTACAATATGGCGAACCTTTCAACAAGTACAGTATAGAACGTAGTTTTGATGGGATTTCATTTTTCGAAATTTCAATGATTGAAACAAATGATTTGTTTAAAACTCTTTCAACATATAGAATTAAAGATGAGACTTGTCAAAGAAGTATTATTGTTTATTATAGGCTAAAAATTCAAAAAGCAGATGGTGAAATAGTACTTGGCAAAACACAGAAGATTATCCCGTCTAATCAGGAACGGAAAGATGTCATTAGTATTGATCAAACGAATGCGGTGGCAGAAGTAAATTTTTCTTCATCCATATCAACTAAGCTTAATTATGAAGTAACCGATCAAAATGGTGCATCTTTGATGAAAAACACAGTAGATTTAATTCCAGGAAAAAATAAAATTTGTATTGATTTTTCGGCATTAGAAGGCAATTCTTATAATTTGAATTTTTATTCAGATGCAGAATTATTAAAAGGATTTAAGATTATTAAAAGTAAGCTTTAGTAAATTCTCTCATAGTTTAGGTTTTGGTAAAAAGCCAAAGTGTTACTTCGGTACGCTTTGGCTTTTGTTATTTTGTTAATTTTACAAAAAACTTTTAAATGAGATTTTTTGTATTTGTTTTGTTTATAGTATTTGCCGTATCACTTCAAGCGCAATTAACAGACACACTAAGATTGAATTTCTCTAAACCTTTTGTTTTCGAGAAAATTCACACTCCAGGTCGTAGAATTGTTATTGTGGAAGATGGACTTGAGTTAGAGGAGATGGGCACAGGAGCTAATGTGTGGTTTAATAACGCCAATGTTCAGGGTATTAGTTCTTGTCGGTACATGATTGAAATTAAAGACAGTATTGTTGAAAGCGTTTGCCTCAAATCAAAAAGCCCTGAGGGAATGATTCAGTTAAAGAATTTAGCATCAGATTTGTGTACCAATTTTCAGCTTAAAGAAGGAGATAGAAATGTTTATAATTATTGCGAAATTAAAATTTTCAATGGAGTTTTGTGTATGATATGTTATAGTGAGAACAGAAAAAAACAAAGCTCAATTCTGGAAATTAACTATACGGAAGATTACTAATACCGATGGTATAAGATGAGTGTTGAACGGCAAATAGTAGAACCAATACAACAAAGAAATATTCGTCGCTTTCTCGGCAAAGAATTTTATGTGTTGAAAAGGAAAATCTCTTGGTATTCTGATATGAATAAATATGTGGGATTCGACACGCGTGAGCAAATCGTAAATTCTGTTTTTTCGCACAAATCAATAATACTGCGTCCTCTTAAAGATGTTGATATGTATTTGCAGGAGAATAAGCGCACAAATTTAATGTTGGCTGCAAAGAAAATTGATGATGTAATTATTAAACCAGGCGAAACATTTTCATTTTGGAGGTTAGTTGGTCGCCCCACAGCACGTAAGGGTTACCTCGAAGGATTGATTTTAAATCAAGGAAAAATTCAGAAAGGAACTGGAGGCGGACTTTGCCAGATTGGAAACCTTTTGTTTTGGATTTTTGCACACAGTCCGCTTACAATTATAGAAAGACATAGACATAGTTTTGATGTTTTTCCTGATGTTAACAGGAGTATTCCTTTTGGTGCTGGAGCAACTTTGTCATATAATTACATAGATCTGCAAGTTCGCAACGATACCAAAAATACATTTAAGTTAAAATTATGGTTGGACCAGATATATTTGAATGGTGAACTGCTTTCTGCATTTCCTGTCTCGGAAAAATTCAGGATCGAAGAACGTAACCACCAGTTTCTACAGCAAAAATGGGGAGCTTATAGTAGGCATAATCAAATATTCAAAATCACGACTTCTGAGGAAGGAACCGATTCCGAAGAAATACTTGTTGAGAATCATGCAATTCTAATGTATAACCCATTTTTGACAGATGTAGGGTAGACCCAAGTTAGACTAATTGTAATCAGTAATCTGTAATCTGTAATCAGTAATCTGTAATCAGTAATCGGTGGCTTCGAGATATTTTAACTCCGTTGAGGGCTAAAGCCGTTGTTGCTAGTGTAATGTGACAGAGTTTTTTGCCAACATAGCATTTTGCTATTCT
>CAZOHR010000454.1:0-2712 GCA_964579045.1 uncultured Bacteroidales bacterium
TCGAGATATCTATTTGTTTACTATTATCGACAAACTCCGTTAGCAACAGTTCTCCTGTTATGCTGTAAATTAATAGAGTGCCCGAAGATTCAGTTTCAATATTAAGAATGTTGTTGGCAGGGTTTGGGTAAATTTTAAAATTATTTTCAACTAAGCTTTCATGCCTCAAATTCGGCGAATTTATTTTCAACCAAACTGGATTTGTGTATGAATAAAAATTTACTGAGTCGGTTCTGTAAATATCTGTTTCAGAGTATGTTTTATAAGTTTGTATTTCTGCCCTAATTATCAGCCATTGATCTAAAAACGAATCAGGACTAGCAAAAGCAAGCTGCAAAAGACCTACTAAATTTGTTTGCCAGTAATTTGTATCGCTAGGTAAATCGATAACGAAATCATCAGTAGCTGTTTTAACAATCAACTTTTTCGAATAAACCTGACCATATTCATCGGATGTGGATGCAGAAACACTAATTATTGCATCATTGCACTGGTTTAAATCAAGTACTGTATCATTTCCGATAATTATTTCAGGAATCGAATTTTCGGTGTCAGTATTAATTTCAAATGCAACTATTGGCCCTGACGAAAGTATAACATTTCCGTTTTTCAAGGCTTTTAAAACATTTTCACCATTCTCGCCTGCACCATCGGGACAGTATGTTAACGAAGAAAGTTTGCCTATCGCATTGTCTGTAACTTGTCCAGAAACTCCCATAAAATAGTCGGTGGTCGAATAATTAAACGAACCATGTGCGTCGCTACCGGCAGAAATAAAGTATTTCCAGTTTTCAATCAAATCGTTTTCGTTTTTTGCTTCTAATCCTTTTTGCCAGAGAAATTCTGTGACTTCGAAATTCTGCATTAAACGATTGGTTGTGTTGAGGATTTCGTCTTCGGGAAAAAGTGCAAATCCATGATCTCCAGAATACATCACATCCCACGGATCTTCGGCATCTTCTTCTGTCTTAAAATTACTGTACAAATTCCAGATTTGCCCTCCAATAATATTGTCTTTAAGCAATTTATTTTCTTCAGTCGAAAATATATCTGAGGCTGCCGTGACATCGTTACAAATAACAGTGCCGAAATATTCATACGGCTGCTCATTCTCTGGAAATCCAAAGTCACCAAGGTTCCATACTGATCCATCCACAGCAAACGACAACTCATCGCCCTGCGAAAATGGATGAGCAGCATAAGAAAAAGCCTGATGCAGAACAAGTGAATCCGACAACATGTCTATATTTACATCTGTTCCAAAAGTATCGCCGTCGCCATCACCCAGATAAGGCATCGAAAATGGATCTTCGAAGGATGGGTAAGTTAAGGCATGAACCTGATCATCAGCAGAATTTTTAACAGTCATTTCGATTCCTCGGATAAAGGCAAATGAGTCAGGTTCAGAATTTAATTGACTTACTATATTTCCAAGCATTGTCCAGTTTGAATATTCATCATCTCCATAATTGTCGTAGTCGCAGGAATGGTCGGTAATTGCAATCCATTCGAGGCCACAGTATTTTGCCATTTCTTTGGTTGCATCAAGAGGCAAACCAACTTCAGCATCATTTTGTGTAAACATTCCATGGTAATGAGAATCGCCCCTTAGCCATCCATCAACTGTAGGAAATTCGTCATTTTGCCGAAAAACTCTCAAATAACAAACATAATCAGGATCCCAATCGAGTTCACATGTAACTTCCAAATCAATGACATTTTCGTATCCTTCAAGTTTTTCAGCAGGAATAAGTATCGTAAACCACCAGTAATCTTCAGTAATGTCGGTATAATTTGTCGCAGGAAATGAATGAGAATCTGAAGTAAAATCAATACTGTGTTCACTGCTTCTAATCGGCAACGACTCGTCAAAAGACTGAATTCCAAAATCAGTATTGGTTTCGGATTTATTGATGAACAGTGAATTAAACTCAGATTCGGTTAGGTCGTCAAAAAGTATTGGTTCTGAGAATTCAGTGTCGGATGCATTTTTGATTCTGATTACAATATTCATAAGCTCGTTATTGCAGCTTAAGCACGAGGATCCATGAACAAAAACATGAAGTGGCAGTGGATTTAAGTTTCCAGCAGAATCTAGTAACTGCATATGATACGGAGCATCGGGAGTGATCTCAGAACCTGAAGTATTTGCCTGTTTAAGATTTTGCTGAGCATTCATATACTCAAACAAGCAGAGTAATAATAATATAAACAGCAATCTCATTTCCGAAAATTTTAACAAAGTTACAAATTATTTATATTCTTAACATTTGCTTAATGATTATTTAACATTAAATGTTATGTAATTCACTAATTATACTCTAGCACCAACAGATTATCCCGAATTGAGAATTACCGAGCACCTTTTATGTAGGCGGTGAGTTGTTGTCCATCGGGATGCCGTTTTAGCCTTGGCATTTAACAAAGAGGTTCCTTTTACAAACAATCTGGCAAAAAGGGATTTGCTCCCTACAAAATTAAAACTGAAAATATCCAATTGTTTTCGATCTGATGCAGGAGCAAAAATCTATGCAATAATCGAAAGCTTTGGTTCCACTGCTCGCAAAAAAATAAAATATTTTTGATGAATTAAAGAGCACTTTCGATGGTCAAAGATTTTTAACTTTGCAGGTGACCTAAATAATTACAAAGATACTATTCTTTTATGGTAAAATTGTCAGTTGAAACAATACTTATAATTACAAAAGCTGT
>CAZOHR010000455.1:0-938 GCA_964579045.1 uncultured Bacteroidales bacterium
CTTCGGGATTCTCTGTATCGCTTAATCTTAAATCAAGCCATTTCTGATAAATTTTGACTATATTGTAATTGTAAGATAGACTGTCTGCATTTACATGAAGTTGAGCAAATTCTCTGGTGTCGGCGAGATATTCAATTTCGGTGATTTTATCGTTCCTTGAATTTGTATTATAATAGTAGTAACTATAGTAGTTTGAATTTGCAGAAAGTCTGCTAATTGCAGTCCATGCAACAAAATCATACAATGTTGGAAATTGTTTGCTTGATTCTTTTGCATAAGTTATAAATTCACTATACTCGTCTATTTTTACAATTTTCAAGCCATCATCAACAGACAGCATAAAATTTTTAATAATTTTATCCTCGAACCTTGTTTTATCCCAAGTCTTTAAATCTGTTAATTCAAAATTAAAAGTTACTGAACGCTGGTTTATTATATAATAATTATTCTCATAATAATCTGCATACATTGTTGCTAGAAGCATGTGTAGCATCGCTTTCGATACACCATTTAGCTGAACAACTTCCGATTCCAATTTAAGAATGCCCTTTTCATAACCGTCTTCCTCCAGTTCGTTTATGTATTTCATTCTATAAATTGTTGATTTAATAATCTGCTTTTCGTTCTTCTCAGCAATAGCCAGATTATAAATTTCTTCAACTTTTTCGAGAGCAGATTTTGGTAAAGCATCTTTTTCAAACTTTGTTACTTCTTCCCACAATTTTTCGAATTTGTCAGGACCTGCAGTTTTAGAAGCTGAAAATGAGAAAGTGCTTACAAACAAAAGTGAGGTAAATAGAATTGCAATTTTTAAATACATGGTTTTCATATGGTTTTAATATTAACGGTGTGTTCGATGAAACAAAAATAATTATTCCATAAAAGTAAAGAAAAAAGTTATACTCTCATTAATTTTTAAGTCAGAAACTTCACCTAGT
>CAZOHR010000455.1:948-2694 GCA_964579045.1 uncultured Bacteroidales bacterium
CATTTTCATTTCTAATGCTCGTCTTGTTGAACCCAATTCCATAAAATATTTCCTGAGATTTCGCGACATTAAAAATGCTAATGATCACCCATATTAGTAAGTTTACTCTTTTCATTTACAGACTCTTTGGTTGATTTTACAAATATATGAAATTTTAGCAACATTTTTCAATATGCGTTAACTCAATAATTACAACCAGGATAACAATATTATTTTCTTTTAAATGATTTAAAAAAACAAAAGTTACCCAAACTGGATAACTTTTGCATATTTTACAATTTAAGAAAAGTATTATTTCACCTTCACCCTCACACCCTCCGAGTGGCTAGTGAATTCTGGTGCGTACATTGATTGTATTGTGGTAATTCCATTAGAGAAATCACCTTTTTGTGCTACAACTAATTTGTACTCGAAAACATAAGTTCCTTTGTACAGATAATCAATAAAAAAGTTCATCGAAGCATCTTTAATTCCCTGATAATATCCCAATCCTGCACTGTATCTGTATCCTGACAAATAATCAACTGGCTCGAAACAAGATCCTCGCATATCTTTTAGGTGAACATATTCCATATCGCGGTCAACAACGATTTCGATGCGGACTGTAACTTTATCGCCTACAGCTAGATTATCATCTTTTTTTATCGGGACAATTACTTCCTTATCTCCCACTCTTCTTTCTACAAATAATTCCTTTTTAATTTGCAAAGGAGTTTCCTCAAATGTGGTGATTTTATCCAACTGCTCGAAATATTGCCAGTAAATTGCACCCCACGAAACTGTATTCGATTTTTTAGTAACCGTTACATCTCCCCAATCTGGAGTTATTTGACTTCCGTCCCATGCTTTCTTAAAATAACCAGTACCTGCGTCTGTTTTAATTTCTGGATCATTTGCTGCATCAATAGTCATTTTGCCAACAGTAATTACGGCAACCTCATCGTCAGCCAATATATCAGTGCCACGTAACAATAATGCATAAATTGCCTCTGCAGTAGCTTTTGTTGTTTTCCAATCCTGAGTTTGTTTTTGTTTCAGCAACCAAACTTTCATTTCTTCTACAGCCTGTTGGTCATTACTAACTTCGTCAAAAGCTTCTATTAACAAAGCCTGAGTTTCGATTGGAGCCTGATGCCAATAATAACCGCGATCGAATTTCCAGTACATTCCCATTTCTTCGCTCTGTAATGAATGCTCCTTTAATGATGCCATAATTTTTGCAGGAATTTCTTTATCACCATATCTGTGCAATGCCAAAGCTATCATTCCTTCCATGTAATAGCCTTTATTCATCCAGTATTTTTCTGCCTGACCTTTGTAATAATTAAATGCTTCTTTTGTTGCGTTATCAATAGGCACTTCTTCGATAAAATATGAACGAGCATAAAGATATTGAATCTCCATGTATCCAATGTGGTCAAGAGCCATACATTTGTCGTCGCAGTATTTCTTCTGTTCCTTATAATTTCTTACAATTTCAGAATCAATAAATGAAATTGCCTTTTGGGTCATGTCCCACGATTTGCTGTCTGCTTTTACCTCGGTAACTCCAAGATTATCGAGATGTCCCATTCCACAAACGACATATTGGGTTATGTACCACGATTCGGGCATTCCCTTGAACCAAGCCCAACCACCATTATACTTTTGCTGTTCCTGCAATTTCTTCAGAGCAGAATTACTTTCCATACTCATTCTGCTTAAATCGAACAATAGACCGATTCTGTGTTTCCTTTCATTCTCATC
>CAZOHR010000456.1:0-2683 GCA_964579045.1 uncultured Bacteroidales bacterium
TTGCATTAACAACCAAACTTCGATTCTGATGCATTTCGCCAATCTGCATTTCCTTTATCTCACGTGCATTAATTCCGTTTTGGTTAAGCATTAACAGCGATTTAAGATTGTCGTCAATAGGTGCATTTTCTATCTGTTCGGCAACATTGGTAGGTAATGGACTATTTGCTAACAATGCTTCAGCTTTTGCATATTGGTTGGCATTATCGTTTTCAAGATATGTTAATGCAACTTCATCACTAATAAACCCTTGGGCATCAGCAACTTTTTCAGAAACTTCATCATCAGATATTGGATTAACATTTTCTACATCAGTAAGTAATTGATTAGTATTGCCATTGTCAATCATCTGTGCTAGATCGTACTCCATTAAAACTCTTTCGTTATCAATTTCTGAAATCAACTCTGAGCCTTCTGAAGTTGATATTATTGATTGGATTATTCCTCCATCAAAGGTGGATTCATCACAATGGTCAATTAAATACTGGCCTCCTACCACATTGGAAATCTTTGTGGTTGTAAAATACTGCAACTTGTGATAATAACCATTTACCAATCCATCGGCGTTGCTATAATATGTGTATGTGCCGAGGTCTAAAGAAGATGGAACTATGTTTTGGTCAACAGAAAAGTCCCCATCAGAAATTGCAGTACTACGATCGAACCCGTTGCCTGCATATGTTGTTGTCCCTCCTGAATAAATTCCTTGATATTTTCTAATATTTCCATCGATAACAGAAAGTGCGTAGTTGTAATTTTCAAAAATATTGCAACGGTATTGAAGCCCAATGCCACCATCGTATTGTCCACTCCAATAGTTGGAATTCTTAGCTAAATTTAAACAAGAGAAATATATTTTGTCGTAAGTTCCAGAACCAGTTCCCATAAAAACATTATCTCTTACTTCGTTTGCATTTGTGCCTGTATTATTAACATACAAGCCGAGTGCAGGAAATTCTGCAGTAACAGTATTGCCTTCGAAAGTAAAAGTTGTGTTTGTTCCGTTGCCGTATATGTAACAACTGTATGGGTAAGTATTAGGGTCGGAAGGGTTATATAGTGAACTTGTTGCAAAATCGTACGAGTTGAAGTTGTTGTTTTCGATTATCGGAGCTGTTGGACCAGTAAGATAAAGGCCACGATTATTATTGTTAAGATTCATATATGTTAGAGAAAAGCCAGCAAGTTGATTTGCATTTACTGCGTAGTTAAAACCAGTGATATAATTCGACATGTTGGTTGAGCCCTTTACTTTGAATGCAGTAGTTTTGTTGGCGCTCTTTATCGCATAACCTCTGTTTTCTGCGTTTACTGTTAGGTCACGAGAGTTAATAAAATCGCAATAATTTATATTAATGCCTTTTACACCATCTAAATAAATCTGTATAGTTGGATAAGAACCATCATGTAGTTGTTGGTTTATTATAAAGTCTGCAGATTGAATTATCGACGCATTATAAGCAGGTACTGAAGGATGAATGTATGGTGCGAACCAGATAGAACTTTGATTATTTACAAAACTTCCGCTTGAAACATAGCAAATTGCACCGCTTTTTACTTCAACGCCCAAGATAGCATTAGAAATTACAGAAGGTGCATCCATTCTCAATCGGCCTTGATTTGTAGTCGATTGGTCTAGATTATAAGTTCCGTTTAAGACTACTCCGTTCCACATTCTTGGAGTGTTACACGTATTGTTTGATGTTAAAGTACTTCTAATCAAACGAACTGTAGAACCAGTATTAACTAACAATTTGTTCCCAGTATAAAAATGGATTTCCATATCCTGCAGATTAATGTATTTTCCGGTTGGTATAACAAGGTCTGAATTAACATAAACAACTCCACTGGCCGAGCCAAATGGATTGTTTGCGGCACCAGGTGACCATGTTTGTGTTGCTGTGTTATAAGGCGCGACAGACCAGTTAATTGTAGTTGAAGAATAGTTGTATGGTAAAGATTCACTATAAGTTGAACCATCTAATTGGTGAGAAAAGCAAAACGACATATCATCGTTAGAATACTTTGCCATTTTATTCATTTTCTGACATGTAATTCCAAAATTATTATAGGAGGCTGTTGCTGCAGTAGGGTTATCAGTATTGCTGATCGCAGTTATTGAGCCAGTACTTGTTACGGCGTAAAGTTTTCCATCTCTACCCATTTCAAGTTCGGAATTTCGGTAATCGCCAGTGAGGTTTAATGAATTTATAGATGTTATATCAGCTTGAGAGATATCATAATTTGTGAAGCAATCAGTTAAATTAAGATACTGTATTTGGGTTGAAGAGCTACTTTCTTTTGTGTAATAGACATATTTAGAGTTTTTCGAAAACTCGAACCCATAACAATATTCACCTCCAACTTGGATGAAGTTTTGTTCCATAGTTTGTGCGCTAATATCTGAAAAATCTTTAGGTATCGTAATTAATGCTATATAGTTGCGAGCAACCCATTGTGGGAATGGTATTGCATTAACATCCCAAAAAGGTTTCAACACTGAGGTTGCCAATAGGTATTTATCTGGTCCAAAATCAGTAATTGTTAGATCAGGTCTATTGCAATTTACCACCGAAGTCGTCTCATAAACCATGTCTAATTGCAGTTCGATGCTTGGTATGCTTTGGTCAGAAAAGTTCTTGACAGTTAACTTGGCTCCACCTACAATGAAAAGCATGTTGTC
>CAZOHR010000457.1:0-2677 GCA_964579045.1 uncultured Bacteroidales bacterium
CCCAGAAATTTTGGGCCAGAAAAACACCCGACAATTTTTGTAAGTAAAATGCAATGGATTCTGAAAAACAGAAATACTTCCAAGTGTCTTTAATCGTAATCTTCAACTCTTCGCATGCTTTAAAAAAATGATCAACGGCAGTTCGGCTGTTAAATAAAATTGCAGTATGAGCACACACATCTACTCTGCACTTACGAAATTCTTTAACAGGTATTCCTTCTACCTGAACAAAAGGACGAAAATCAATCTTAAGATTATATTTCTTAGCCAAGTCAAAGTAAGGAGACTTATCTGTCTCGGGCCTAGGCTGTGATATAAGAATGTTCTTTATCTTCATTCTTTAAGTTTTATAATTATTTTAACACGCTATAAGTAACCAGCAATTTTAACAATCAATAATATCGGTAAAATCTCAAAAATGCAAAAGTACAAAATAGCGTAGTGATTAAAAAATTTAATTTTAGTTAATATTCGAAAAAAACCATATAATTTTATAATAATCGCTATTGAAAGAAAGGCTAATGTGCAGTATGATAGTATGTTATACATCCAAATGTCTGCAAAAGGCATTATTAAAAAAGATGGAAAAATTATTATTCCCGCGACTTTAAAAATATCAGAAATCATATCGGAATATGTAGCTGCAATTTCCGAAATTTCGAAAATCCAACCTAAAACCCACAATGCGATTTTGTAGAAAAGCAGAAAAGCCGACACACCTGCGATTAGAATTAAGAGTAATACTAAGGGTTTTATAGTGTTTGAATAAACTGTAGTAGTATTAAAGACCAAGATACTCATAATGGCCGACCCAATACTTATTGTTGATGCCACGGTTGTTATTATAGAAGCTTGTGTTCCAGCAGAATTTGATTCAATTAGCTTAGATGCGGAAACATCTGTGCGAAAAACATTAACAAATAAGTGACTGAAATATCCTTTGAAAAGTAGTTTTACGCTAATGAACAAAAGAATAACAACAAGTGCTGAAATGCTTACAACAACTTGATTTGTATCTAAATGCCTTTCTACTATAGGCATTGAAGCATTTAAAAAACTGAAATTTATTTCAGTCATCAAAGTATTTGAATTATTTATCAATAGAGAAGAAGCTTTCGCCTATTTTATTTCCATCCATATAAATCTCAACATAGTATTTACCTATCGGCAGTGTTTCAGTTGAATCATAATAAATAATAACTTCGAGATTCTTCTTTTCGTAAATAACATCGCGATAAGCAGTATATGTGATTTTTTTCTCTTTGTGATCAAAAGTCTGACCGCCAGAAATAGCATACCCATCTGGTCTGATTATACGAAGATATACTCGTCTAGGACCACTTGTAGCCAATTCGTTTGCAACTAAGGTGAATCCTGTTTGAATCTTTTCGACTTTTGAGGATTTTTCGGTTTCTTTACCTCTTCTGTTTAGGAATTTGATTAAGATATTTGATGTTTTTACAATGCTTGCTCCTTCAATTACCAATTCAAGTTCATCGTTCTTTTCAACAACATTATCCATTTCGCCCTTAATCCTATTGTGATCATCTTTTATGGTTATATTTTCGGCGATTAAGAATTTATTTAACTGATCCAAACTATCGATCTGAAACACGTAATGGCGCATAATATTTCGTAAAGAGGCTATTTCCTTTTCATACTTCTGCTGCAAGCTATAATCATAATTCTTTATGCGATCGAGCTCAGATATTAATTCAGTAATATGCTCTTTCTGCGCTAAAATTGCAGAGTTGAGACTATCATTACTGGTTTCTAAGCCTTCATAATCATCGAGCAAGGCCTCTAGTTGCACTTTTAATTGGTCTTTTTCAACAATTATTTCCTGAGTTTTGACAATGGTATTTTTATTTTGTTTTGAAATATCATAAAGGAGAAAGGCTAAAACTCCAATAGCCAAAGTCATTAATGAAACTAATGCTATCAGAACTTTGGTTGTAGCATCCTTTTTCTTGTTGTTTATTTCGTTAATTTCACTCATATAATATAATTTTGGTGCAAAATTACAAAAAAAGATTCTCAGATTATCTTTTTATTTACTTTTGATTAATATTTTAACAAAAATTTATGAAGATTATTGTTGTAGAAACACCGATTTTTAAAATTGATGGTGGCGCATATTTCGGAGTAATCCCTAAAATTCTTTGGGAAAAGAAATATCCATGCGACGAAAATAATTTGTGCAACGCCGCTTGCCGTTCGGTAATTATAGATGATGGCGAACGTGTGATACTTATAGATACTGGCATAGGAGAGGAGCCGGAAAACAAAACTCCTGACCTATATTTTACTGATTTCACTGAAAATATTGAACAAAACATCAGAAAGGCTGGTTATGCAAATGAAGATATTACAGATGTTGTACTTACTCATTTACATTTTGATCATTGTGGTGGAACAACTAAGTTTGATATAGAATCAAATTGCTTTAAATTAGCTTTTCCTAATGCTACCCATTATATATCTGAATTGCAATGGGGAAATGCCTGGAATGCTAATTATCGCGAAAAATCTTCGTTCGTAAAAGATAATTATGAAATTTTAAAAGACTCGGAGAAACTAAAATTGATAAAAGATACGGCTTTTATAGGAGAGAATGTAGAGTTGAGATTGTTTGGAGGACATACACCCGGATTAATGCTGCCTGTAATAAAAACCG
>CAZOHR010000458.1:0-1846 GCA_964579045.1 uncultured Bacteroidales bacterium
TTTGTTTTTCGAATTCGATTTCCATTTTTCTTGAGTTTTAGTTTTTACAAATTTAAAACATTACTTAATGCGATTTGTTATTTATGTTGTGAACTATGACATAATAAGTTGTGATTTGAATCACAATATTTACTATATTTACACGATTAATTAATTTCATTAAAATGAATGTTCATAATTGCCAGAATTGTAAAATTAAGTCGGTAGCTGAAACCTTCCTTACCGAGGCGGAATTCGGCAAGTTGGAAGAAAACAGTGCAATTGCTGATTTTAAGAAAGGAGATTTGATAATTAAACAAAATGCTCTTTCGCTTAATGTTGTATATCTGCACAAAGGGATGGTAAAAATTCATGTTACCGGACCAGCAAAAGAGAAAATTATAAAACTGGTTAAGGCACCTTCATATTTGGGCATTCCAACGACTTTGGGAGACAAAACTAACCAATATTCAGTTACGGCAATAACCGACACAACAGTGTGCTTTATAGACACTAACTTCTTTAGGCTGCTGATTACTGACAATGGTCAGTTTGCATACGAGATCATTCTTGATATGTGTAGAAATGAACTTTTTGATCAACAGAGATTTGTAAATCAGGAACAGAAACAATTGCCAGGGAGGATAGCCGAAGGGATTTTATGTATGTCAGAGCGACTATTCAATGGGAACAAATTCGAAATTCCTGTTTCGAGAAATGATATGGCAGATATGATAGGCACCTCTAGAGAAAGCCTTAGTCGCACCTTAAATACCTTTATAAAAGATAATATTATCAAGCTGGACGGAAATAGTTTAGAAATTGTAAATAAAGAAAAATTACAAATTATCAGTAAGAATGGTTAGATTATTATGGCAATGAACTGATTATACAGCAAAAAACAGCAGCCATTTTCAACATTCCTTTTTCATTTGGCATTTCGTCATTAATTACCCAATCCATCCAAGCATTCTCCATCGAATTTGATGTTACTGCAACTGACATAGTTCCTGCATCACCAGATAATAGCCATTCGCGCCAAGTTCCTGCAGCGTAATGATCAGTGGAATAATCAATTTTACTTGTAGTTACCTTAATTGTTTTGCTTCCATCGTTTACAGTCCAAGTTTGGAAACCATTCTCGCTGCCAGCTGTCATTGTAACAGTATAATCACCTGAAACAAGTTTAAATTGATTGAAATTACCTTTTGTTGTAGTGAAAATTTCAGCTGTTTTTACACCATAATAAAAATACCAGTTATTGGCATCACCAACAGTTTTTGTATATAATTGAGATTCTTTATCAACCACGCCCATAACATATTGTCCCCAAAGATAATCAGCATATTGATCTTTAACTTTTGCCCAAACAAATGTTGTTTGTTTAGCTTTTGTAATTTCTTGTGCTGGAACGCTGATTGTAAAACTACCCGTGCCTAAAAGTTTACCTTTTACTTCTGTAGCATAATTGTAAGCATAGTATTTTACAGTGATTTTATTATCACCGGGATTAAAAATCTCGAGATATGAGGCTAAAACCTTCATGTCAGACCAAATATAAGTATCTTCAGAATTAACTGAAAAACACATTGGGCGAGTAGTATAATTAGGTTTTTCCTTTTCCCAATAGCTGTACATTAGATTATCGTTTAAATAAATCTCTTTAAAACTATAATAATATCCATCAGCTTTCCATCCTGCATCAGCATATTCATTATTTAATCCTTTTTCGAAATACACACGACCATAAATAGGGTCACCCCAAGCAAAAGAGCCAACAAATTCTGAAGCATTTTCTGCTTGATATGATATCATATTTTTGGAAAAGAAGGATGTAAAAAGTTGGCAGAAGAACTGAATGTGCCAC
>CAZOHR010000458.1:1856-2670 GCA_964579045.1 uncultured Bacteroidales bacterium
CTAGTAATACCATCATCTGTCAATTTTGATTGCGAAAAAGCGGATACATTAGCAAATAATAAGCAAATAATACAAAGAAATGGGAATAAATACTTGGTTTTCATAGTTTTAGAATTTGGTTAATAAAGTGCGAATCTACGCAAATAAAATGCCATATTCGCAATATAATTGTAAAATTATTAAAATTGCGGATGTCTAAATAAGCTTTTAATCTTCAAAATTCGTAGTATTAAAGCTCAAAGAGTCAAAAAAATTGAACCTAGAATAAAAATACACTAGTAGAGAAATAGTTTTTTTAAAATTGAAAAGCTAAATAATAAAGTAGATTTTGCCTATCCAGCCTTGCCAGTGTTTGTAGTACAACTGAAAGCCCTAAATAGCATAAGAATAATCCCAACTTGAGAAATTCCAGACCTCTAAATTTATTTTTTCATAAACTTAGCCACATCAATAATAAATCGTTCGTGAAAACCTTTACCTATTTCACCTTCTTCGTCGAAAGCAACTACTTCGAATAATAGCCTTTTGCGGTCAACTTCAATCAATTTCGACTCGCAAGTCACTTTCATTCCCAGAGGTGTTGCTTTTGTGTGAAAAACATTAACCATTGTTCCGACAGTGCCAAATCCTTCGGGTAAAAATGGCATCACAGATTTAAGGCAAGTTTTCTCCATTAATGCAATCATTGCTGGTGTTGCAAAAACCTCTACTAATCCACTTCCGTATTTTGCGGCGGTATCATCATAGAGAACTATTTGTTCTTCGTGACCTTTTAGTCCGGTCTCAATTTTTAGGTCCATATAATAAGTGTCTA
>CAZOHR010000459.1:0-2661 GCA_964579045.1 uncultured Bacteroidales bacterium
AGAAAAATACGGTCCATTAAATTGCATGATGAAAGACTTACTATCACAAGCAAAATTATTAGGAAATTCTTTTTCATAGTGCGAATAATTCAACTATTAATACATTAATCCAAACTGCCATAGTGGAATTTTATTGCCGGTTCCATATTCAATATCATCAGAAACAATATATGAATTTTCGATATTTTTGATTTGCTCTCCAGTTTTTGATTTGCCTCCGATTTCGAAAATATATTTCCCGTTAACTTTAAAATCTCCATGATCTACATATTCCACCTGATTTGCATAGCCCATTTGATTTACAAAAAATGTTTCTCTAAGATTTCCTACATTTGCCTGTTTCGGGCAAAGCGCATAAATCATATTTGTATTTTCGAGATAGATTTTATCTGGCTTCTGCAATTTTGTAATTCCCGATACATCCCTGTAAATATTCATGGTCATTTTTGCCTCAGCCAAATAAAACAAGTAACTTAAAAAAGTATTTCTGTTAATTCCCACCCTCTCGCTTAGTTTCGAAACATTAGGAATAAATGGAACCGATTCGGCAATAATCTGCAAAATCAGCTTTATCTTTGTAACATACGACATTTCAAGATTCCTCATCATAGGCAATTCCACCTCAAGCACCATATTGATAACCTCTTCTATTTTATAAAAATAGTGATCAGGAAGTTCATTATAGAAAGGAAAATATCCCGATTTAAGATAGGTGCCAAAGTACTTTAACGGCCTTATTTTTTGTAAAAGATCTTCGCTAATCTGTCTGTGATTTTTCAACACATCGTCAAGGGTATAAACCGGAATATTAAGATTGTTACTGATATTCAGGTATTCTCGAAAAGACAAACCCTGCATCAGGTAAACAACTGCCCGTCGGCTTAAGTCAGCCCTCGAATTAAGTATTTCTAGCATTGACGAACCTGTAAAAACAATCTGCAAATCAGGATAATCGTCATAAGAGTTTTTAAGGATCTGTGCCCAAAGCGGATATTTGTGGATTTCATCAATAAATAAATGTTTCCCTCCTCTTTTTACAAACCAATCAATAAAATCTTCGAGATTATTTCTCGAAAACCAAAGATTGTCCAAGCTGATATATGCCGCAGAATCATCATTTCCAAAATTCTTTTTCAGATATTGCAACATTAGAGTTGTTTTACCAACCCCTCTCGGTCCTTTTATTCCAAGAAGACGAGGACGCCAGTCAATTTCATCGGCAAGACCTCTGATAAAATCCATTTGAACAGAGTTTATTTTACTTAGCGACTTTTCTATAAGACTTTCCATAATTCTCAAAATTTTATCACAAATATATGCTTTTATTTAATGCAATAACTATTATTTAAATTATTTTATTATTTATCTAAACATTTCATTTATTTTTTAGTCTTCACACTAAGCATTATTATTATATTTTGCTTATTACATTAAGCATTTTTTTGAACACATTGCTACAAGAGCTTTTGGGTGCAGTTTTTTTGATTTGATGGTACTTTTAAGGAATAATAAAATCTATTTTGGCAGCAAATTCTGATGTAATTCCATTTTTAACTGTTAGTTTTTTCAGGCTCTCTGTACTCATACAATCGTTATTTTCGTATCTGTAGTCGCTGTTTCTGTCAATAAAATAATAGACATAATAATTGCCAGGATGAATGTTATTCAAGGTATAATTCCGAACATCAAACTTAAGATAAACTGCTCGAACAAAATATTTTTCGTTTTCTTTAAGGTAGTTTACTCCATCGAAAAGAGGTTTGGTACAGAGAAGAACTAAAATTTGATCTTTTTCGTTAACTTTTATTTTCTCGTCTAATAGAATATTGAAATTTGCAGAACCAAGATTTGGCTGGTCCTCAGATTTATATGGATCTTTCTCAAAATTAAAGAAAATACTTTCAGTCATTCCACAAAAAGCATTATCAAAATCGGCGCATTTTTTAAATTGAGGGTATCTAAACTTTTTAATAGCGGATTTCGTTGCATCTTTGTCCATGAGAATAGCATCCCAACGTGTATGTAACTTTACTACCTTTTCTTTATTAAACTTACTCGTATAAACTTCCATAGTCATTTTATTGTCTGCAAATCTGAATTCTGTATAGGCACGATTTGGACCTCCTATAAAATCTGAGAATCTGTAATAACCAATATCTTCGTTTACCGAATCGAGAATCTCATAAGTTATGCAGCACGAATTTGCAAAGCAGCCTTCGGTACGCAAAGCAATCCGTTTTTCTCCCTTATATTTAACAACGAAAACACTAAAATTATTTACTGTTTTATCGTCCAGATTTGAAAATTGTGAAATCTGCCATGGCAAAACAGGTCTAAGGTCTGCATACCAATGGTCGAAACTACCTGCTGATGTAGTTGACATTACAGGTCCGCGCCATATTCCAGGCAAACGATACATTATGCCACTACCTCTAATATCTTTTCTGCAACTAACAAAAAAAGAATCTGCTTCAGCGTTAGTAAAACATAACATCAAAGCTGATATTAGTATTAAAATTTTCGAGAAGCTATTCTTAGTATTCACGAGTTTCTATTTTGTGATGAATAATTTGTTTATCTCGATTTGTAATCCTGATTTTATTTTTATAAAATATATTCCCGATAAAAAATCTCTTACAGGAATTTGATAGATGTTTTTCC
>CAZOHR010000460.1:0-2652 GCA_964579045.1 uncultured Bacteroidales bacterium
TGCTGTTGAGGTGCCAGATATTGCAGTCCTGAAGCACCCCCAAGAAACATCCATACTCTGGTCATTCGGTGCACAAACCAAGCCATGCTGCCCAGTTCCATCAAGGTAGAAAATAATGCCACCGGCATAAGTGTCACCTATTTTAAGAGCCTTATTGTATTCTGTTTTAGCATTATTATTTTGTGTATTATCTGTTTTAATTTCTCGAATAGGGACTAAACCTTCTACACTACGAATTGTTTTAAAACTTTTCTCCTCTCCATATGCCGTCCCAGCCTCATTAGTTGCATAAACTCTCACATAATACGTAGTATTTGCTTGCAGATTGCCTATTGAAATTGAGAAACTCTCGCTTTGCCCCTTTGCTTTTTTTGTATTGCTATCAATTGTTGGGTTTGAATAAGTGCTATAACAGATTCCATAATCAGAAATTACTCCTCCACCATCGCTCTTTAATTCGGCACTAACTTTTGCTGAATTCACACTTATTTCTGTAACAGAAACAGTGCTAACCTCTGCTAGTTCAATTTCTGTTTGCAATACATTTTCGGTGTCAGCATTTTCGTTATTTTCATTATCTTCTAAACTTGAAGAATCTCCTCCATTATTAACAGCAACTGCGATGGCAATTACAATAAAAATAAACAAAAAAATACCTAGTACCCAATGAGCTGTGTAATTCTTTGGTTTTTTAAAACCATTGCATATCTCTATAAACTTCCAATATTCAATTCTACCGTATTTATCCGAAAGTTGTTTATAAAATGAATCCAACTCATCCCTATTGGGCTGATATTTCCTTTTTGCAAAATATTTCTCAAACTCACCTGCTTCAATAGCTTTTTCCAATGTCGTTTGCTCCTGCTCCTGTCCAATTACATTAGTTCTATTTGCACCATCGATAACATTTGTAGAATTTATATCAGTTGTTTTATCTGGCTTTCTTAAGTTTATTCGTTCGTCTAAATATCGTTCAAAATCTTGCTGGTCAATATCTCCATAGAGTTTTTGCATGTGCAGGATAAATTCTTTTTTTCTTGCAGGTGTAAAATCCGAAAAATTTAAGAATCGTTCAAACTCACCGGCTGCAATTGCTAAAGCTAATGGTGACTGTATTTCATTTTGAATTTCTGCTTTTAATACTCCATTAGAACTTTTCGATTCATGGGTTTCACTAAGTACTGATCTCAAATACGCCTCGAAGCCAACTCGATCAACACTACCATATCTTTCATTCAAATGATTAAAGAAAATATTGATTTTTCCCTCAGAAAAATCTGAATGGTTAACAAACCTTTCAAATTCTCCAGCAATTATCGCTTTTTCGATATTGTTTTCTGGTGGTTTGTTACTTGGCGATATCCTTTCCGGCAACACCCACTTTCCAGCTTTTTGATAATTTCTGGCAATCTCTACCAATTCATCTGCAATTGGTCTTTCCCAGGTATCTTTTGAGAGGCAAGTAGCAATAAGTTTTTGCAGGTTTGGGGAGTAATTTTCGGGCAATTCGGCAGCTTGTCCGTTACTGCTGAGTAGAATTCCGCCTAAATCGCCAAGAGGTAATTCGTCGGTTAGCAACTCGAACATGCAAACGCCAAGCGAGAAAATATCATTTGCTTTTATTGGTGCTTTGTCGCTTAGTTTTACGCTAAACTTTTCGGGAGCCATGTATGCAGTTGTGCCGCTGCTGGCAGTTTTTTGTCCTATGCTTTTTGTTAAAGTACGGCGTATTTTAGTGCTTATTCCAAAATCGCTAAGCAAGAAATTGCCTTTGTTGTCAATTAGAATATTATCAGGTTTAATGTCCTGATGAATAATTGGTGGTTCCTGAGAATGCAAATACTGTAAAGCCTCACCGATTTGAAGTAAAAATTTTGCAAGTTCTGGTTCACTCATTTTACCGCAGAGTTTTAGAATAGAGCCTTTGGGGAGGTATTGCATTACGAGATATGGCATTTTCTCCCACTTATCGAAATGCTTAGGAATAAGTAAATTCGAATGATTGAGATCGAAAACTATCGAATATTCTTTTGAGAATGTTTTTAGGGCTTCGTTATCTAATCCGGAGCCTGCAGCAAAAATTTTAAGTACAACTTCTTTATTAATATCAGTATCCTCGGCAAGCCAGACCTGCGAATATCCACCAACACCTAATAAACTTACTAGCCTGTAGCGGTCGTTAAAAAGTTCGTTTTCTTCAATTTTAATCATTTCGATTGTCCTCTCTAATTTTACTAATCAAAGTATATATTTATAACTCGTTTACATTGAGATCTCCACCAAAAAATCAGTTTTAATAATGGCTTTATATTCTTCCACCCCTCCCAAAATCACAGTAATATTATCATGTCCGCCAGCTTGGTTTGCAGAATCAATCAAAGTGTCGCAAATTTGGATTAGTGAATCCTTGTCATAAAAACAATTTTCGATTTCGGAATCTTGTAACATTCCGTTAAGTCCATCGGTGCATAAAAGCAAAACATCGCCATCGGTATGCTCAAAACTAAGTACCGAGGGAATCGGTACATTTTTAGGATCACCCACAAATTTGGTAATGATATTGCTATCGGGGTGATAAATAGATATAATACCCCCCCAAATTAGGACAGCTGGTTAAGATAAAATTTTTAACTTTAAATTTTAATTAGTATG
>CAZOHR010000461.1:0-2645 GCA_964579045.1 uncultured Bacteroidales bacterium
ATTAATATTTTAGAGAGTAACAATGTTCTTTACATTCAAAATTTTACAAATAATCAATCTGGCGATGTAACAATCTTTAATGTACATGGACAGATAGTTTTACAATTTACTGGAAGCATAAAAGACCTTAGCAGCCTCGCTCCTGCTGTTTATGTTGTAAAAGTAAATGCTGGCGAGAACACAGTGGTTGAAAAAGTAGTTGTAAAATAAAGCTTAACAATCACTAATTAAGAAAAGTGTACAATTATTTGTGCACTTTTTTAATTTAAACTAATCGCCATTTGAAATAATTAAAAAACATAAAATCAAAGACTAACTTCTTTCTTTTTATAAAAAAAAACATCCTAAAAGCTTTTGTTATTTAAATTATTTGCTAAATTTGTAGTGTTATTAGAGTAATTTAAGCATTTATTGAAAGCAGGTATATCTTTAAGAAAGAATATTTTATTGACAATAAGGTAATTTGTATTTATAAAACCAAACATCATGACAAAAGCTAAGTTTATTATTATCGTGTCGTTACTTGTAGCTTTCGGCACCTATGTGAATGCACAAACCGTTACATGGGAGGCTCCAGGCATTTGGAATCCGTCAGCTCCAGACGCAACTTTGGACGCAGTAATTGCGTTTGACTACTCTGAAGATGCAAATCTTGTGAGTAAAACCCTTACAATAAATCCTGGGGTAACGATGCAAATAAATTCTAATTACAGCCTCAGCGTCTTGAACAACGTAACAAATGACGGCACTCTCACAATTAAGAGCTCGAATCTTGGAGATGGTTCAACAATATTCTTAAATGGGGCAATTGGTGGCATAGGTACATACAATGTCGAAAGGTACATTTCTTCTGGGCAATGGCATCTTGTGACCTCACCAATAACTACTGGAACTGCAGGCGTTTTTGAAGGAATGTGGCTGCGTCCTTATAATGAAGCAACTAATTTATTTAGTCCCGACTATATTGTCCCATCAGGTACAGCAATGCCAACAGGACAAGGTTTTATGGTATGGACAAATAATACAGAAACTCGAGTTTTTACTGGAGTTTTAAACCAAGGAAATATTGGGCCTATTAATATTCAATTAACTGGAATACCCGCTGCTAACCAAGGGTGGAATTTAATTGGAAATCCATATTCTTCGGCGATTGATTGGGATGCAGCTGGCTGGACTAAAAACAATATTGCAGACGCTGTTTATGTATGGAATGGTACTCAATACGCTTCTTACGTTGCTGGTGCTGGAGCAAATGGTGGAAGCAACATAATTACAATGGGTCAGGGATTTTTCGTACAAGCCACCGCCCCTGGAGCAGATATTAGCATGACTAGTGCAACTCAGGTTCACAGCCTCAACCATTTCCTTAAAGAAACTTCTGAACCTCTTGATATTATCAGAATCAATATCAATGGAAATGGCCAGAGCGACGAAGCCGTAATTGCAATTCGTGAAAGTAATGCAAATGCTTATGATCCGCAAACTGATGCTGTAAAACTTCCTGGTAGCACTTCTGCACCTCAAATGTACACTACAAAAGAAGATTTAAGTCAACTTGCAATCAATAGTGTAAATAATGTTAACGATGTTTTTGGCAAAGCTGTTTACATGGACTACGCTCAGGATGGACAACATACTATTTCATGGTCACACACATTACAAGGTACAACAATTCCAGTTCTGTATGATAATCTTACAGCAACGGCAATTCAACCTGAAACTCCTTATACATTTACTGCATCTTCGACCGATCCTGCTGAAAGATTTACATTTACCGAAATCAGCATGGGTATCGAAAACCAATTAACCAATATCAATGTTTGGGAAAACAACAATATCCTTTACATTCAAAACCTCACTAACAGCCCAGTAAATAATGTTAGTATTTACAACATGCAAGGTCAATTGGTAATGGAATTTACAGGTAATGTAAAAGACCTAAGTAGTTTATCTGCAGCCGTTTATGTTGTAAAAGTAAATGCAGGTGATAACACAGTGGTAGAAAAAGTAATTGTAAAATAATTAGCATAGATAATTTATGAAAAAATTAATGATGTTTTTGGCAGCGCTTCTTTTCTTTGGAGTTATGAATCTATATGCACCTCCAGGTGATCCAGGAGGAGGCCCTGGTGGAGGCGATCCTCCAGTTGGAGCACCAATTGATGGTGGAGCTGTAGTTTTGCTAATTGCTGGAGCAGCTTATGGAGCTAGAAAGTTGAAACAGAAAAAACTTGCAAAAAAACAAGAAACAGAAGAATAGTACTAAATATTTTACAACTTAGAAATCACTCGAGTAGCAGTAAACTAAAACTGTAGCTTGAGTGATTTTTTTGTTATTATCTAGGCAATTATTCGATGCATTTGCTGAGGATAATTTCAAACCAAAACTCACTATATTACCCAAACTGAACGATTTTGGAACAATAGCTTCAATATAACACAATTTTTCGTATAAACATCCTACAGATTATCGTATTGGAATACTAATATAGAATAATTCCTTCCGAATTTTTCAAAACTTATCAAAACTTTCCTTAAAATTGCAAGTTATTTTATTGAGGGTAAAGTAACAAAGATGTTTTAGAAGGAAATTAATTTAAATTAAATACAATTATGAAAAAGGGAATTTTACTTTTTTTAGCGGT
>CAZOHR010000462.1:0-1224 GCA_964579045.1 uncultured Bacteroidales bacterium
AATAACTATAAATGCCTTGATATAGCCATAGAATTCATGTTTCGAACACTAATGATTTATAATGCGGGGCTTATCGCAACTTACAAGTTCATCTCATTTCTTTTGCCTCCAAATTCAAAGCTTTGGCTACGTGCGAACTTTTATAAAGATATTACTATTTCTTTCCAACACTTCACATAGCTACAACCTTTAATTTAACAGGTATCCAAATATCTTCCTCCGAATCATCACTATCATTTTTATATTTATCCCCAAGTATTTCAAAATGTGGCCTGTTGTCCAAACAATATTCTGATTGTGGTAGCCATTTTTCAAAGATGTCGCTAAAGATATTTGAGCCTTTCCATTCCGAGACTTTGTAAGCAAAAACGGCATAAAGGCCACTAGGCAGAACAAATGTTTTCATGCCTTCTGGTATTGAGTCAAAATCGCAGACCTCAACTGTTGCCCATTTTTCAAATTTTGCATTTGGATTAAATGCCATAAAATAGGAATCGTCATAAATCTGCATCGAAATAAATTCGTTGCAAACATTATTAGTAATCTCTTTTCTTCTTAACATAAATCGATGCCATAAAAGAAAAGTAGAATTTTCGGAAATTGACATTGTAGCATTCAACCCCACCAACTTCTTTTCACTTAAAGTTTCCAATCTATACTTCATATACTGAGAGATATTTAAACAATCAGGCTAATAAACAGCACAATATTAAGCAGTGTAACAAGACCACCTAATGAGTACAACAAGATCTTAGAGAAAATGCTATTCTTATGTTTTCCCATTACCTTTTCAGAAGAAGTTAAATACACCTGAAGGAAAATGGTAAATGGCAACTGAATGCTCAAGCACATTTGCGAAATTATCAAACCATTAAATGGATTTGAGATTAGAAATATAATTCCTAGAGCAACCAGCAAAGAAATTGCCACTCCCATGCGTGAATGATTATCTTTAATATCATATGGTTCTTTGAACATTCCCGCGAAAATTGTTCCCGCAGCCATTCCTGAAGTTACTGTAGAAGCCAAACCCGAAAATAAAAGCGCTACTGCAAAAACAACTGCAGCATTTTTCCCCAAAAGAGGAGTTAACAAATGATTGGCCTGCTGTAGCTCAGTAACTGGTGTCTGCGTTTGGAAAAAAGTTGCCGCTGCAAGAAGTATCATCGCGCTATTTATTGCCCAGCCAATTATCATCGACAATAAGGTGTCGAAGAATTCATA
>CAZOHR010000462.1:1234-2629 GCA_964579045.1 uncultured Bacteroidales bacterium
TTACTACGGCTCCTAAAACACTCATAATCACAATCATCGAGCCTTTTGGGAATGCTGGTGTTACCCAACCTTGTAATGCAGAATTCCAATCGATATTAACTAGTGACAACTCATACAAAAATGACAATCCGATTACCGAGACAAAAGCGATAATCCATTTTTCCATAATCCGATACGAGTTAGTAAAGAGCATTATCAAAACAAAAATTGTTACCAACACTGCTCCTGCCCTAATTGGAATTCCGAATAACATGTTTAGCGCAATGGCTCCACCCAAGATCTCGGCAAGCGACGTAGAAATTGATGCCAACATCGCAGTTATAAGTATGATTCTAGAGTATTTTGGTTTTACATAAATTGCTGCAGCTTCGGAAAGACAAAGCCCTGTAGCAATTCCTAAATGAGCAACATTATGTTGTAATAGTATCAACATTATCGTTGACAAAGAAACCATCCATAATAGCGCGTATCCATACTGAGAACCTGCTGCTAAATTTGAAGCCCAATTACCTGGATCAATAAATCCTACAGTTACCAATAGTCCAGGACCAATAAATTTGAAAATATCTAGTCCCCCATTTCGAGGTCTATAATCTTTTCTATCTATATTTTTTAAGAAATTGAACATTTACTTATAAAACTGATATTACTAATTGCATTAATATTGAAAAACAAATTAAATCTGAAATAGTTTGGAAAGATAGTGAATTTATGGCTCTATTATTTCGCCACTTCTAAATATTTTGTACAAAATATTAAATCCACGATCAAGACTAATTAGCGATGATTTTCAATTATTTCGTAAAACAATTGTTCTAGTTCTTCAATCCACAAAGAATCTTTATCCTCATCCATCGTGTTGTACCCATTTGATTTGATAAATATATCTACTACTTTACTATTAAAACTAATTACACCTCTGATTTCATTAGTTACTCCTTCATATTTCATAAAATCTGATTTTACCTCTTTTTTAATAGACATCAACGGTTCATTTTTTAAAAGTAAGTCTATGATTTTCCCAACTTCCACATCGTTAAGAATAAGAGTGTCAACATATCTTAAATCATTAGCGTCGATGCTGTAATCAAGAGTATCGCCATGTAAATTCCAAACCCGCTCATTAGATGTAAATTTGTGCTCCACCTTATCGTCGATATAATTACCGAATGTAAGGTTAATGTCTGGTAATTGCTGCGCCATCAAGCTTATTGGTACTAAAAACAGTAAAATTATTAGATTTTTCATAATATTCAAGAATGTAAGGCCTTAGAAATCGCAAAAATCGTGCAATAAAATAAAACAACCACAAACTTGATAATTAGGGTCTATTGAAAAACTCCAAAGCATTCTAAATAATCTCTATTTTGCACATACTAAAAAATCTAATTTTAG
>CAZOHR010000463.1:0-2629 GCA_964579045.1 uncultured Bacteroidales bacterium
CACCTAAATTCGTTGGCGTAAAACCAAATGACGCCGAACTAATGACCATCACCGGCGCCCAAGAACCAAGTGGAATTCCATACGTGGCACCAATTACTGAAACACGCGGGCCTGCTCGCTCAGGCGGAAAACGTCCTCGTCCGAATTCAAGTCAGCGTCGTAGACGGCCTAGGTAATTAGTTCGCACTTTAAGATTACTCGAGAAAATATTAGGAGATCTCAGAATGTCCATTACCGTCATCACGGTTGTGAAAAATGATTTAGAAGGATTACGGCGAACATCTAAATCAATTGCCCAGCAAACGTTGAAACCGTATTGGCTCGTAATTTCCCCAAATGATGCTTCAGACACTTTCCAAGAAATTCAAAAATTGAAAAGAGTTGGGTGCATAGACCAACTAATTTTTGATAATGGTACAGGAATTTACAGTGCTATGAATTTAGCAATAGATTACGCACCTGGGAAATGGGTTTGGTATTTAAATGCCGGCGACACGTTTCCAGAAAATAAAACATTCAACCAAACATCAATTATTGTCAATAAAAGTGAACGAATGTGGGCATATGGAGGACATTTGCTGGGAAGTCAGCAAGGTGAAACATTGGGCGAATTCAAACCACCGAAGATATTTAAAATAAATAACCAATTATTTGCCAAAAATTATATCTCTCACCAATCAGTAATTTTCAAAACAAGTTTAATGAAAGAATTAAACGGTTTCGATGAAAAATTACGTATAGCTGCAGATTGGGACTTGATAGTTCGAGCTGCCCAACGCTACAAAGCTGAAGTGATCCCATTTGCCATCTCAGTTTTTTACCTCGGGGGGCTTTCAACACACAATCGACAGAGAAGTAATTTGGAATTATTAAGTTTAAGAAACAAATATCTATCCGCATTCACAAGACCCAAAAGTTACCTTTGGTTTATGTATAGAGCAACTAGAAACTTCATAGTAAGAAAATTCGAGTTAAACTTTCCAGATTTTACAAATGCACTACGAAAGTTAAAAATTCAAATTAGACTAATAGAATTAAATCGAAACGTTATTTTGCAAATTTTCTGTTTTTCTCAGAGTAAACAATGTGACCACAAGGAGCGCAATTAGAGTAAAAAGGTATAATTCTTTCCAAAAAAAGACTGGAACAACCAAATTTAAGATGATTAAAGTACATTTCCATGCAGTTTCTAAACTGCGATTGTGCACTTGGTGGCAATAGATATTATGCGAAAGAAACAAGCAAAAGATGAAAATGACAACTACTAAAGTATAAGTCATTGCTACGGGAGGAATAAACACAACTCCCAGGAGGATTATAGAATTTTGATATAATTGACAATTATTTTTTGATCCATAAATAGAAATAGTTGCACATACAATCCATAGTACGGCGGGTACCATTGCAAAACGCTGATAACTCTGGAGACAGGATATTTCGTCTGCCCGGCATAAATATTCTGCATAGATGTTAGAGAAAAAACGATTCAACCCGAATCCCTCTTGAATCCAATGAATGTTTCCAATTCCTAGCTGCAATTCTAGAGTATTCGAAATATTGCGATAGACTGCTGATAATCCCCCCGGTATTCTAAAAGTCATGCATAAGTTCACCATTCCTAATAAGATTATCGCGTAAAATAAGGTTTTACTTTTCCAAATAATCATAAATAATATCAGGGGTAGAATTAAGTAAATCTTGATCGAAGTTGATATCATTACCAATGTAAAAGTTAGTAAGAATGAAGTATTTTTCTCTAAATTTTTGTTTTGAACTAAAATAAACAAACATCCAACTGCAATAACAATAAAATTTCCTCGATCAATTGATATTAAAAATGGAAACGATGTAAAGCTCAATAAACAAGAAATAAAAACTCTCGTTCGTATGCGAAATTGTGATGTGCTCCGATAGATGGCAATCCAGATCAGCGAAATACTTAAAAGACTGAATAATACAAAACCTATTTTAAGCCCGAAATACCCGAAAAAGCGCAGAATGGGAAGTGCCGTAGGAATCTGACCGAATGTGGCCGTTAAGTCCATTCGATAAGGGTTTGATAGAAAACTAAATAGGACATTCGTTTGAAAATCCCCAAAATAATGTCCGTAAAAAACGGGTATAAAAGTAAATTCTTGTGGATCTTTTGGTAAGTCGCGCCATCGGTATGAAAATGAGTGGTACAGATCAAAATTATAATGTGTAATGCTCAGAACTGTAGAAAAAACCACTAGGACCATATAACTTAAATAAAACTTTGGTAATCGGGTTGAAGTAGCTTCGTTCATAAATAATTTTATGCTTCTGGATTATTCTTGTACCACGTGATTGTTTTTAGCAATTCTATGTCGAAGTCTATATTCGTTAATCTATCACTTAAAGTATTGAACTTGTTCGAATTTATGCTATAACGTCGGTCATGCCCTTTCCTATCTGAAACAAATTCTATTTTTGAATTGGATTGAGTGAGTGAAATGATTTTCTCTGTTAGGGTTAAATTATCGAGTAGGTGATTCGAACCGATATTGTAAATGTTTCCAACCTCTCCATTTAATATTACATCTATAATTGCATTTACGTTTATTCCGACTGGGATCCATTCTCTGATGTTTTTTCCATCTCCGTAAAT
>CAZOHR010000464.1:0-2597 GCA_964579045.1 uncultured Bacteroidales bacterium
TTCCTCATCAAAACCGACAGCCTCGGTAATGATACTTTAATAAGTGACATTTCACCTGTTGAAGCAAAGCCAATCACAGAATTTAAACTTGAATGTTATCCAAATCCTGCAAGCAGTGAGTTTTTTGTTGATTTGCCAAAAGGGGTAGATGATGATGTGTTGGAAATTTATTCAACAAATGGGGCCTTGGTGTTTGAGCAGGCGATTGGCACTTTTAATAATCGTGTTGATATTTGTAATGTAAAGCCAGGAATGTATTTGGTAAGGATAAGAGTTGCGAATTTGTATGGAAAACTGATAATTGAATGACAAATAATAACATTATGAAAAAACAAGTATTTACACTTTTCTTAGTACTAATTTCGCTAATGTCGAGCGCACAAGAATTTACAAATTATTATTCGGGTTATCTAAAGAATCATTCTGTTATAACTGACGATAGTTTGGTTTATGCTGGATGTAATAAGGCCATAAATATATATTACAAAGATAGAACTTTTAAAGAAATCAAACCAGTAAATGGATATGTTTACTCCTCAACGAAAGATGCTTTAGGTAAACTTTATTTTGCTGTTTCAGCCTTGAATGAGTCTGAGGATGCTGGAATAATTACCTATGATGGCGAAACTTGGGATTTCATTCCTGTGACAACTGGATATACTACCCAAGAACTACTCACGACAACATTCGACTTAGATAATAACTTGTGGGTTGGCATTAATCCATTAAATTATTCATCAACTTCAATAATTGCCAAATACAACGGTACTGAATGGATAAATTACTCCACAATTGGAGACAGCATTATTATATCTGATCCCAGTGATATTGTTTGTGATACAAATAATATTATTTACGCTGGTACAGATTATGGAGTAATTGCAATCAGTGCAACAGACACTTCAATTTATACTTCCTCTAACTCTGAACTTAGTATTGGGTGCATCCATGGTTCCTATGTTGATAAGGATAATAATATCTGGTTCGGTGGACACTCTCACAAACCTAACTATTTTGATGGTGAGGAGTGGCATTTGGACTCTCTTGCCCCGGGAGATGGTTATTATTCCATTTTTCAGGATCCCACAGGGTATATGTGGTTTGGTGCAAATGGATTGCATGTACAAAATGATACTGGTTATGTTTCCTACACTGATGGCAATATAATCGAATTCAATGGAATTAGTAATATAATACATGACTCTCAGAACAATATTTGGATAGCCACGCAAGATAACGAGGATGCTAGACAGGGTTGCCTTGTTAAATACGATGAGGATGGATTTCATAATTGTTTTCCTAATACTCATATCGGAACCCCGCGCGAAATTGCATTTCCTAATAATGACATATTACTCGGAACCAATGCGCCTTTATCATACTACAATGGATTGAATTGGTCAATAGATATTTTGCCTGAAAGTTTTGATAACATTACAATACGGAGTATTTGTACCGATGTCTTAGGAAATTTTTGGCTTGCTACAACTGTAGGACTTTATAAAAGATCTCCTGAAGGAGTTTTTGAAACTATTCCTTATATATGTGGTGATACAATAAGTTCGGTTAAATGCGTTACTTCTTTTGGAAACACTGTATGGGTTAAAACCATAGGAGCAAATCTATACAAATACGATGGAGCGTTTTGGACAAAAATAGACATGACCGCAAGTCCAACAACGTCTTTTTACAGAATTGTACCGCATGACGACAATGAAATATGGGCAGCTAGTTATAGTGGAGCTATTAGATATGACGGAACAAATTGGACTAATTATTCTTTCGAGGAAGGATTACAGGCTAGCATAGTCAACGATTATGCATTTGTAAATGACTCAGTATGGATGGCAACCAATCTTGGCATTGCTTTACTTCATGATAATGTAATTACAATGTATCTGAATGACACAACCTTGGACGTAGGTTATAGAATTTTTAATACTATTGCCGTAGATAAAAATGGAATTATTTGGGCAGGATGTGTAAATGGCGTTTTTAAATTTGATGGGACAATCGGTGAGCTTATTCTGCCTACTGGTTATGAAGAATCAATTTACTACATCAGAGAAGACCACGACCAAAACCTTTGGTTCTGTGGAGAAAATGCTATTTCGAAATACACTTTCGACAATAGTGGAATCGAGAATCCAAAAGCTGAACAAAAATCCTGCAAGTTATACCCAAATCCAGCACAAAATGAAATTAACATTGAATTGCCCGCAGATATAAAAACCGATATTCTCGAAATATACTCCTCAAATGGAGCTGTAATTTACCAGCAAAAAGTACAATCTGGCACCAACAAAATAAATATTGAGAGTTTACCTGCGGGAATGTATTTGGTAAGAATAAGAGAGGAGAATTTGTTTGGGAAGTTTGTGAAAAAATAAAGGGGGAAATCACAAGTTCCAAAAAACAAAAAACAAAAAAAACAAAATCCAAATTACAA
This sequence comes from uncultured Bacteroidales bacterium, assembly GCA_964579045.1. Lineage (GTDB taxonomy): Bacteria > Bacteroidota > Bacteroidia > Bacteroidales > ML635J-15 > Bact-19. The sequence goes on from CAZOHR010000464.1 coordinate 2,450, forward strand.
TGGATTCTGCTTGTGATTTGGGACTTTTGAAAGAGTAAAAATTTTTTGGCCTACACGTCCCTTGCATCTCCAAAGGGAAGCCGACACACGATGCACAGTGGGCTGGCTCCCTTTAGGGATTTCAGGGGCAGGGTTGGCAAGGAGAAAA
>CAZOHR010000465.1:0-2592 GCA_964579045.1 uncultured Bacteroidales bacterium
ATTTACATCCTGATTTGGCATGTTTGGATTATGTCGCCCTTGAAATAAATTTCCGTATTTGTCGAATAGATAGTTGTATCCGATATCGCTCCAGCCGTTCGAGTTAACATGATAATTCCAATAAGACCGAACAACAGCATATCCATCGGTGTATGAATCGGGGCTAGCACCATGATGAACGACAGAATGTGTTGGAGTACGATATACAACCGTGTAAGTTGGATTATGACAAGCATCGTATGAGCCACACCATTCCGAACGTGGTATAATAGCTGGCAATTCGGGACATGCTTTTGAATCGTTTGTTTCAGTTTTAATTACGGCATCTGTATCAATTGACTGACTGATATCCTGAGTTATTAAATATAATTCGGTAATTACTTCTCCCTCGGGAGCATGAATATAGAACTCCAAAGAATCGTGCAAATATTCATCAAAACCAAACATGAGATTGGATTTATAGAAGCCAGAACGAGTATCGCCAGGATTGGTAAATCCTTCGTCAGTTTTCCACGTTGACCAGCCTTTACCAGGTTTATGTACTTTGTAAACAATCTGAAAAGTTCCAGCTGCATAATTTTGGGTAGATGACATCCAGCCCAATGCAAAAGATGTATAATCGCTAGGAGTTTTTAGTTTAAAACCATAGCCACCGTTTATATCTTGAGTAATATTTTCTTCAATTTTGTACTCGTTAAGGCTTGTGCCAGCTTCGTAATGCGAAGCAATTTCTACAGTCTTAATTTGTCCGAAGACAGTAATAGCAAGCATTGTAAATGCTAGTGTGTAAATATTTTTCATGTTTGTTTTTTTGATTGAACAACATGCGCAAGATAATAAAAAATCGCACTAAAAATTTACAATATTAAATTCTTAGTGCGATTTTCTTTATGTTATAGGTTTCTACTTAGCTGGAGCAATTTTAGTAATATATTGAAGTTTGTTGTCTTTGATAATTGTTGTAAAGGCTTCGGCTTCACTAATTGTTTTGAATGTGGCCAGTACAACATCCGATTTGCCAATATGCTGTTCGAGGTCAATACTAGTAAGTCCACGTTTTGTGAGTTCTGCATTTATAATTGCTGCTTCAAGACTGCGATCTTCTGGTTTTGAATAACCATTGTGATAATATACAGAAAAGCCTTTTTCGCTACCCTCATTAATTTTATACGATTGGGTTTTCTCTCCAGAATATGACATTGATGTTAGCGTGTAGTCTTTTGATAGCAACCAGATTCTATCATTGGTGCTAAAAATATCGGCTGTATATGTAAATTCGTTTCCGTCTCTTAAATTATATTCAATCCATTTAGATTCTGCGATGGAGTAAATATTTCCTGATTTTGTCGAAGAGATTATAATGTTTTTTAGGTCTGAAGTATTGTGATTGGCATAAGCAAAACCAGCTCTTTCGCATTCTATTGGTGTTGACATTCCATTTTTATCAATTTTTACCAACATATCCCAATCAGAAATATAAAGTACATCGCCGGCAACAATAATGCTAATTGCAAAAGAACCTCCAAAGTCGTAAGGACAAATAATTGTGGAAATCTCCTCATTTTTTTCGATGTTAAATTTAAGAATGTAGCTTCCATTTTTGTCTTCCTGTTTGGATGTATAGGCCGAGTTGTAACAGTTGTATCCAGACGACTTTTCAAGTTTTTTGTTAAGATATTTCTTCTCATCATCGGCACCTATTTCTGCTTTAGCTGATAGAATATAAAGAGTTTTGAACTCTTTATCGAATCCACAAGTTTTAGGTTGAAAGCTAGTGCGAACTTCTTTAACTTTCTCACCTGTTGTCGAATTATAAATAATGGCTTTAGTGTCGCCATATTTTTTCATGTCAACAAAGTAAGGGCTTTCGCAAAAAAGCTGAAACGCAGCACCACTAACTGTTGTTATTAAAGTTCCATTGTCTGGATTAAGCAGAAATGCTTGTGATGATGAGGCTGCAATCATAATGTCGCCTGATTTGTTAAACTGAATATCGTTTACGCCTTCGGGAATTTCGAAACTGCGTATAGTTTTGCCAGTCGAAATATCAAAAACAATTATGGTTGTAAATGTGCCACCTATAAAAACTTCGTTGGTGCCAGGGCGCTTTGCTGCAGAGCTTAATTCGAAATCGAATGCAAATGTGTAAACAGATAATAAGCTAAGTACAAAAAGGAAAAATAATTTTTTCATGTTGTTATTATTTTTGGTTAATGATTTGGCGAAGTTACAAATTTCGTGCTGAAATCAAGCTTAGTTTTATGAATTTTATTTTAGATTTCTATTGTTCGTACTTTAAACCTCGAAATCTCTTGCTTCATGCGTAACCCTTGTTCTTACTTCGATTGTTCGAATGTTCAATTGTTCGTCCTTCAAATCTCAGTTCAAACATCGGAATCTCCCGCTATATGCGTATTTCCCTGTTCTATTGTTTTAATGTTCAAATGTTCTTACTTCAAATCTTCATCAAACATCGAAATCTCCCGCTACATGCGTATTTTCCTGTTCTTCCTTCGATTAACTTCAGTTCGACATCGCTCACTGCATCGCGTTGAGCTCTCCGCTAGCAAGCGGATCGATTGTTCTCATGTT
>CAZOHR010000466.1:0-2586 GCA_964579045.1 uncultured Bacteroidales bacterium
ACGCCGATGTGGTGAGTTGTGCCATATTTTCTCTATTTCGAGTTCTTGTTCCGTTAAATCTCGGCGTTGCACAATGTCAGATAAGTCCCTTTGACGAGCCAAGCTAGTGCGTAAAATACCTGTGAGTTTTGCAAGATTGGTATTGCTAATTCCTTCTGAATGAAGATCTTTCATGGCCGATGTTGTGTTTCAGTCCTAATGGCCTAAAAATCTAAGTTCTGTTTCAATTCTGTTGGCACAAGCTGGGCAATTTTTTCCGTCAAAATTTTTTAATCATATTTTTATTTATTTTGCCGAACAAAAAATTATGATAAAACTTGGTATACGAAAAAAAAACCTTTGTAATTGCAAAATATATTTCTGATTCTTCAGGAAAAATTCGAGCAAAAAAACCAGAATCTTGTCCAAATGCAAGAATACCAGGCACTTGTCATATTTCTATTTTTGCTTACCGTAGTAGAGTTTATAGCCATGGATATAAACTCAATGTTTTCTATTGCAAAAATCACGGTCGTCATTTTACCGCATACCCTCCTGGATTTGTCCCATATTCAAGACGACCTTTGCTTAACTTAGCGCCTGATGGGCAAGGTATTTTACCTCAAAATCTCAGTGACTCAAATAATAGTTCATTGGACAAAACATTTTTTAGCGGAGTTATTGATGCAGCGAAAGGATATATTTATCCAGAAGAAAAGCAACTAGGCGCTCGCCCCGAAGAAAAACCAGCGGCCGGTTGCGCTAAATCGCAGATATTAAATATTTATATGTTCATGCTGTTATTTGGATTGTTAAAAACAAGTCACAAAAAACGCCGTGAAAAAGTAGCGACAGTTTTAAATATTGATCTTTCACTTCTTGAGGATTCCAGGCGACAGATGAATCCCAGAATCAGAGACGGTCCAATCGAAGCGCTTCGTGGGCAATTGGGATTAAAAATCCTCGAGAGGCTTTTGGCCCAAACTAATGTTATCACATTATTACTCCAATTGGGCAAAAATCTTCTTTGGGGATCTTCAATCCTCCCTAGGACATGTTCTTATCGGCATGACCAATGAGTTCTTGAATTTATTGTTGCCGCCTTTTGTGGGATTTAAACGTCTTAACCGCAAAAAGGAGTGCAAAATGGGTGTCCACAGAGTCAACAAAAAGTTTTTTAGGCAAAATATCGTCTCTTTAGTCTTTGCAAACATTGAAGCAGGGATGACGAAATCGGAAGCTATTGCAAAAATTCTTGCCGCAAACACCGTGAGTCGAGATGGAAAAAGATTTTATGCAGGAAAACGCACAATTTATCGATGGATTACAGCTTACAAAAAAGGAGGAATTGAAGCTCTTGCTAACAAATCGAAAATAAGTTTAGAACCATCCAAGGTATTGAATGAAATCTTTTTAGAGTTTCTAAAATCACAAAAAATTGCGGATGAAGAATGCAGCATTCCAGACGTTATTAAAGCTGCGGAAATCATGGGTTTGGTTAAAAAAAATCAGCTGTCTCGCACTACGGTTTGGCGCGCTGCGCGCAAATTAAATCTGCCATTGCTTGGTACGCAAGGAAAAGATTTATCAGTAAAAAAACGCTTTGAATATCCACATCGGATGCAAATGGTTTTATGTGATGGGAAGCACTTTCGCGCAGGAAAGATGCGTACGAAAAGGGTGGTTTTTACTTTTATTGATGATGCCACTCGCAAGGTTCTTGGAACAGTTGTTGGAAAATCAGAAAACAAAAAACTTTTTCTTAGGGGGATTCATAAAGTTTTACTTAAGTACGGGAAAATGATTTGTCTTTTTGTAGATAATGGAAGTGGTTTTGTTCCTCATGATGTTGAAATCATATGCGCCAGACTTGGCATTCATCTTATTTATGGCACAGCTGGTTATCCAGAAGGACATGGAAAAATAGAAAGGTTTAATCAGACGATTTATAAGGATTTACTTCGCACTTTTGCAGGGGATCCAAGCATAAATGATAGTCCTATAAATCTGGAAATGCGAATCGAACACTATATCAGAGAGATGTACAATCAAAACAAACATTCGGCTCTAAAAGAAATGTCTCCAAACGAGCGTTGGGGCTCGGATTCAATGAGATTGGCTTCCATTGATAATATTGAAGCCATGGAGCAGTTTTTTGTAATCAATAAATCCCGCAAAGTGTCCAATGATAATATTGTGAAAATCGATAATGTTTCCTATGAAGTTCCGAATGGCCATTCAGGAAGGCTTGTTAATATTGAACAAGATTTCATTAATGCGAGCTTGCGAATCCTTCATGATGGAAAAATGCTTAGGATAATTCCCGTAAATCTTAATGCCAATGCTAAATCCAAGAGAGCTAATTCCAAGAAAAAACCTAAAAGAGTTGAAGGTCCTATAAATAATGCAGCAAGAATTGCATATAACCAAAGCTACAAACCCGTGGTTAATTCCGTAGGGGATTGTCCATCAGACATAGTCACAAAAAAGGAGTAAAAGTATGGATTGTTTTCGTTTTGTTTCGCTTCCGTTTACACGGGAATTAAAAGTAGATCATCGTTTTAAAGTTGATTTTATTGAGGCTGAATTAAAAATGCTGCAAGAGAC
>CAZOHR010000467.1:0-2586 GCA_964579045.1 uncultured Bacteroidales bacterium
CTGCTCTATACATTGCAAAAAAATCATTGCCGTCAACCTGAATACCTTTTATTCCATAAGCATAAGACTTAATTGCAATTCCATCAGATGCGGTTTGAACTTTAAAAGGAGTAGAAATTCCGTATTGGTTATTCTGTACAATAAATATTACTGGAGCTTTCCAAACACCTGCAAAATTTAATGCTTCGTGAAAATCGCCCTCAGAAGTACCTCCATCTCCAACGAAAGTAAATACAACTTGATCTTTTTTGCGATAGTTAATTGCATAGCCTATTCCCGCGGCATGAACCAACTGTGATGCAATAGGAACAGCATAAGGGAGAAAATTATTTGCTTTTTCAAACTTCACTCCATCTTCGTAGCCCATGAAATACAAAAATATTTCTTTTAAAGTCGCTCCTTTAGCAAGATAGGCTCCCATTTCACGAAAAGCCGGTACCAGCCAATCTTGATCACGCATAATTCGTGCTACCGCTCCAGAAATTGCCTCCTGTCCATAATTAGGTGGATATGTAAAAATCCTACCTTGACGTTGGTATGAAACTATCATTTGGTCCGCTGTGCGAGCAAACAACATTGATTTGTAAGCCTCCACAATCTCTTTATCTTCTATTTCGGGCATGTATTTCTTATTGATGACTTTACCCTCATTATCTATGATTTGAAAAATCTTTTTATTTATTGGTTCGTATTCTTTAAACATAATCTTGTGCATTTTAGAATTTGTTTAAATAACAGATGTTAACGATAATTGTTTAAAGAATAATCAAAACTGTTCTACGAATCAAATCACATTTAATGATTACAATGTATAATGGTTTTTAAAATTTCATTTTTTAGAAAATTTTGGCATTTAAAAAATTAGAGTTACATTTGTCGAATAAACATGACAAAGGATAATTTTAAATTTAATAATATTTCTATTGGTGCATTTTTATTGAATTTAAGATTACAAATAAAGCATAGTGGAGTTCAGAAACCACTAAAAAAACGGGGCGAAAACCGAAAAGCCATACGAGTAGGTAATACCATAAAAATTAACAAATGAAAAAGTTTAAAACATTTGCAGCATTAGTAGCAGCAGGTCTTATCATGGCAAGTTGTTCTTTAACTGTTCCTGTAGCAGCAACTAGCAATCCAGTAGGTAGCAAAGTTGGTACATCAAAAGGTACAGGTTATTTAGGCGTATTCTTTTTTGGAGCTGATGCAAGTATTCAAACAGCAGCAAAAAATGGTGGAATCACTAAAATTTCAACTGTTGACATGAAACAAACCAATGTTCTTGGAATTATCTGGACATACGAAACTATCGTTACAGGCGAATAATTCTGCAAAAAATTACTAAAAGGAGCATCATTATGCTCCTTTTTTTTGCACCTATCTGATAATAAAATATATTTGCAATCATAAATATAAAATATCTTTAATGAAAAAAAATTCTTACCAAAAATCAAATAATCTCGTATTTGCAAGTATCATAATTATAATATTTTTCTCGTCATGCCTAGGCATGAAAGGTGGAGGTGGAAAATCTGGAAAATCGCTTTACATCACATTTTTTACTGCAGATAAAAGCACACAGTATTTTATAAAACCTTTGGAATTTAAAAATGCAAATAAAGAGAGTATTATTTGCGATTTTACATTTAAAAATAAAGCTAATTCCGTTGATACAGCCACAATGAATGTTTCAATCGTTAGCTTAGTGCTATTAAAGTCTGTCGACAGTATCATAATCAAAAATCCTGCTGCTAGAATTAAACTATGTGATAATCAGTTTTTATTTACGGAGCGACAAAAGAAGTTCTTTAATTCTCGATATTCATTTAAAATCCCAGTAACAGAACTCAAGAAACTATTTGAAAATGAAGATTGGGAATTAACATTTTATTCAGGTGAGAATTCGGGGCAATTTCTCACCAAACATAAAACAAAGAGAAAATTGCAAAAGCTTTCATACGAAATATTTGATTTAATTTAAAGATTTGTATTTTTGCAGCTTCAAAACTTGAATTAATGCCTTAAAAATATGGTTTACGAAATAATTATTGCACTTTTAACTCTCATTGCTTTAGAAACTGTCTTAGGCATTGACAATGTTATATTTATTTCAATTATTGCTCAAAGACTGCCACAAAACAAACAAAAGAAGGCAATTCGCTGGGGATTGATAATTGCAATGATTTCGAGATTGGGATTATTATCATTGATTTCACTTATTTTAAAACTTAAAGCTGATTTATTTCATTTATTTGGAGAAGGAATCTCCGGCAAAGACTTAATTCTAGTTGTTGGTGGAATTTTCTTAATTTACAAAGCTACAACTGAGATTCGCCACAAAGTGTCAGGTGAAATAGTCAAACCAACTACAAAGAAAGGTGCTAATGGATTTGCTGGAATAATGCTACAAATATTTGTAATGGACATGGTATTCTCTCTTGACTCAATAATCACTGCTGTTGGATTGGTAGAGCATATTTGGATAATGTATATTGCAATTGTTGTTACTGTAGCCATAATGATGTTTGCCGCTTACCCGATAAGTAAATTTGTGAACGCACAACCTACATTTAAGATGCTTGCACT